>JBKJVY010000167.1:0-3460 GCA_046717185.1 Thermoanaerobaculia bacterium | reverse complement strand
ATCTCGCGAATGAGCTTCGTGAAGAGACGGCCGCGCTTCGCGTCCGCCGCCCCTTTCTTGTGTTTGATCGTGCTCCACTTGCTGTGACCCGACATGCGCTCTCCAAAGATGCGGATTATATGGTCGCGGGCGGGGCCATCCGCTCGTCCTGCATTGGTTTTTCGGCGTCGATGCCGTATCATTCATCCGCTTTCTCCATCGACACCCGACGCTTCGAATGGCAAAAAACGTACTGCTGATCGAATACGAACAGCGAGACCGCAATCGTGTGCGCTCGCTGCTCGGGTCCCCCGAGTTCGAGATAACCGAAGCCCACGACGGCGAGGAGGGCCTGGAGGCTTTCTCGGCCGCCCTCTTCGATCTCGTGCTCCTATGCGGAAAGCTGCCCCGCATGACGAGCGCCGACGTCATCCGGGAGATTCGCAACAGGGGGGGGGCCGCGGCGCCTCCGATCGTACTGCTCATGGCCGGGTACTCCGGCTCCAATACGAAGGCGGATGCCCAGAGGATCGGCGCCTTCGAGATCGTCCCCAAGCCCTTTCCCGACGGCGCCCTCCTCGCGGCGGTCCGGTCTGTGGTTGGCGCGGCGGGTCACGCCGGAAAGCCGGCGAAGGCGGCGGTCGCCTCCCGGCTGACCTCGACCGACATCTTTTCCGACCTGCTGGACGAGCTCGGGAGAGACACGGGCGCCCCCGCCGCGCGGCCCGCGGCGCCGCGCCCGCCGGCTCCCACGCCGAAGCCGCCAGCCCGGGACGACGAGGACGAGATGGAGCGGCGGCTCCGCGACACGCTCTCCGGCGTCAGCCTGAAAACCCGCCCGGGCACCCCGCCGCCTCCGTCCCGCTCCCCGGCCGCTCCGCCGAAGCCCGCCGCCTCCGCGGCGGCCGAGAGCGAGATCGACCGGATGCTCACGGAGACGCTGCGCATCCGGGTTCCGAAGAAGACACCCCCCGGGGCGGCCGCGTCCGCGGACGCTACCCCGACGCCTTCCCGACGGGTCGAGCCCCGCGAGGCGGTCGCCGGCGAGGGGCCCGACCGATTCGGCCAGTACGAGCTGCTCGAGCGAATCGCGAGCGGGGGAATGGCGGAGCTCTTCCGCGCCCGGCGCACGGGCGTCGAAGGGTTTCAGAAGATCGTCGCGATCAAGAAGATTCTTCCTCACATCGCGGACAACGACGAGTTCATCACGATGTTCGCCGACGAGGCGAAGCTCGCCGCGCAGCTGAACCACCCGAACATCGTCCACATCTACGACCTCGGGAAGATCGAGGCGGGCGGTTACTTCATCGCGATGGAGTACGTCGATGGTCTGGACCTGCGGACCATCCTGAGGTCGGGGCGGGACGCCGATCTGCCTCTGCCCGTTCCGCTCGCCGTCTACGTCGCGACCAAGATGGCGTCCGCGCTCGACTACGCCCATCGCCGAAGGGACGCGCGCGGCGAGGAGCTCCGGATCGTTCATCGCGACGTCTCCCCGCAGAACATCCTCATATCGCACGAGGGGGAGATCAAGCTGTGCGACTTCGGGATCGCCAAGGCGGACCGGAAGGTGTCGCAGACCGAGACCGGTTCCTTGAAGGGGAAGCTCCAGTACATGTCGCCCGAACAGGCGTGGGGGAAGGCGATCGATCTCCGAAGCGACCTTTTCTCGCTCGGCTCGGTGCTCCACGAGATGCTGACGGGCGAGCGCCTCTTCCGCGGCGACTCGGACCTGACCGTGCTCGAGCTCGTCCGGAAGGCGGAGGTCGGGCCTCCGTCGGCCGTCAACCCGGAGGTTCCGGGCCCGCTCGACGCCGTGGTCATCAAGGCGCTCGCGCGCGAGCCGCAAGAGCGTTACGCCACCGGCGCCGAGATGCTTCGCGACCTCGAGACGGTGCTCTACTCATACACCCCGGCTCCCGGCAGCGCGGACCTCGCGATCTACCTGAACCGGCTGGGGGAGGCCCAGGCGTCCGCCGGCGCGCCGGCCGCGGTCGCGGCAAGAGAGGTTCCGCGCACGCCTCTGCCTCCGCCACCGCCTCCCCCCGCTCGTCTCGATGCTCCGACGCCCGTGCCCGTGGACGACTCTGGATCGCCGGCGGCCGAAGGGGGAGTCTTCGGGTCGTTCTCGCCTGCCCGAATCGAGTCGGAGAGGGGAAATCGCCGTCCGATCTACATAGGGATCGCCGCGGTCCTCGTTCTCGGCGGGCTGCTCGCGCTCTTCCTCGGCCGCAAGAGCTCCCCGGCCCCTCCGGAGACGGCGTCGCCGCCCGCCACGACGCCTCTTTCGGTCGCCTCGAACCTGCCCGTGGTCGAGGCCGTGCCGACCCCGGCCGTCCGCGCGAATCCCCTCGACCCGAAGGGGATCGAGCGGGAAGTTCAACGGCAGCTCGCCGCGAAACGGGATGCGCTCCAGAAGGTCCCGCCGGTCGCGCGTCCGACTCCCGCGTCGGGCCGCAAGCCGACGAGCGCGCCCGCGGTCATTCCGACCGAAGCGCCGGTCGCGCGGTTGGAACCCACCGAAGCCCTGCCGCCGCCGACCGCGCCGCCTCCCGAACCGACCGAAGTGGTGGTCGCGCGGGAGGAACCCCCCGCTCCACGGGAGGCCGCGGCACCGGTGCCCGAGCCGGAGGTGTCGCGGGGCGATCTCGTCGGGCCCGGACCGGGAGTCGTCGAGCCGGTGCTCGTCGCGCCCCCGCGAATCCAGTACCCGCCGATGGCGCGCCAGCAAAAGGTTGCAGGCCGGGTCGTCATCCTCGTGCTAGTCAACGAGAACGGCACGGTGTCCGACGCCCGCCTGCAGAAGGGCCTCGGCGGGCGTAGCGGAATCGACCCGATCGTGCTCGAGGCCGTGCGGGGCTCGCGCTTCCGCCCCGCCACGAAGAACGGTGTTCCCGTAAAAATGTGGCGTACGGTGGTAGTGGACATAAAGCCGTGAGATTTCTCACACGAAGCATCAACTGACAAACTTTGAATTCGGTCGCACAGCGACCGCGAAGAATGTGGCGTACGGTGGTAGTGGACATAAAGCCGTGAAGTCCGTTACCCAAGGCATCAACTGAGAACGCCTTTAGTGGCCGCGCAGCGACCGCGAAGGTTTCGCGCTACGATGCGGGACCAGAGAGCAGGAGGAGCAAGCGAATGACCCTTTCGCCCGACCAGCGCAAGTTCTACGAGCACACGCTCGAGGTAACTCGCCAGGAAATCAGCGACATCGAGGGCCAGATCCAGGCGGAGCTGGCGAAAGTAAAGGATCGTCTCGCCGAACTGCAGAACGCGCAGAAGGCGGCGAGGCAGATGTACGACGCCGGGTGTATGCGTCTCGGCATCGCGAACGACCTCGAAGAGGGCGAATCTCAAGGCTGATCGGCGCATCGGGGCGCGCTCGCCCGCCGCTCGCCGCCGCACTTCTCGCCGCGTTCGCCGCGTCGCTCGCCTGTCGCGCGAGCGATCCCCCGCCCCGCCCGCCCGTCCGAGCCGT
>JBKJVY010000166.1:0-2592 GCA_046717185.1 Thermoanaerobaculia bacterium | reverse complement strand
ATCTCCCTCCGCCTGCCGGAGAGCCTGCTGGGCGACTTGAAGGTCCTCGCCAACCGGCTCGACGTGCCTTACCAGTCGCTGATGAAGGTTTACCTTGCCGAAAGCGTGATGCGTGAAATGCGTGAGGGAAGGACTCCGGCAGAGCTTGCGGCGCAGGTGCGGGAACCGGCCGCGCCCTACGGCAGGGGCGGGCGATCTCGAAAACTCTCAAGCCGCAGGGATGCTGCGGCGAACCAGTCTCGCAGCAGGCGCAAAACTCCCTAGCCTCTAACGGCCTTTCGAACCCTCTCCGACAGGTCCTCGAGCGACTCGGCGAGCGCCTGGCGCAGGCGCTCGATCTCCGCCGTCCAGTTCTCGTCGGCCTCGCGCCGGACCTGCTCCTCGAGGAGGGGTGCGAGGGCGAGCGTGATCGCCCCGGGCTCGCGACCCGACTCCGTCAGTTTCGTGACGAGTGACGTCTCGAGGGCCCCGAGGTCACGGACGAATGCGGCCTTCTGTTGCTCGAGCCGCTGTTGGACTTCCCGGACCCGTTCCTCGAGCCGGCCTTCGACGGCGGCGAGCTCGCGGAAGACCTCGTCTCGCAGCTCCACAAGCCGCGACGGTCCGGCCGCCGCGGCTGCCTCGGCCGAGATCGTGCGCTCCTCGAGTGCCTCGAGGCGGAGGCGCAGCGTTTCGTGCGCCTCTTCCACCCAGGCTTCGAGCGCCCGGAGCCGCTCCGCCGTCTCTTCCGGCAGAGGGGACGGCGGCTCCTCCTCGAACGGGGGCTGGAGGGTTTCGGAGACCGGAGGCGGCGAGGCTTCCGCTTCCTCCGGCTTGACCTCGCTTCCCGGGAGCGGGCGAACGAGCGTCAGGGGAGGCCGCCCCTCCGGTTTCGCTGCCGCCGACGCCTCTCCCGCCATTTCGGGGTTTCCCGCCACGACGGACGCCGCGCCCTCGCTCGGGGGCCGACCTTGCAGGCGTCGCAGGAGGTCGAGAAACGTCAGCTTCGAGATCAGCTTGAACGTCTCCGTGACCCCCCTTCCCTCGCTCGCCACCGCTTCGACGTGAGCGTACTGAGAGAAGCCGAGCGCCTCCTCCATGGCCGGCACCGAGAGGATGTCGGGCAGGTCCCGCTTGTTGTACTGGATGACGACAGGGATCGCGGCGACGTCGAGCGCATTCGCGGCGAGGTTCTCCTTGAGGCTCTGCCAGCTCTCGAGGTTTTTCGGGAGCATCGTCCACTGCGAGTCCGCGACGAAGACGACTCCGTCCGCTCCCTTCAGGACGACCCGCCTCGTCTCGTTGTAAGCGGTCTGGCCCGGGACCGTCGCGAGCTGGAAGCGAATGGTGTAGCCCTTGATCTCGCCGAGCTCGACTGGAAGGAGGTCGAAGTAGATCGTCCGGTCCGTCTCGGTCGAGAGAGCGAGAAGGTCGCCGGCGGTCCCCGGTTCGAGCCGCCGGTGAAGGACCTGGAGATTGGTCGTCTTTCCGCCGAGCCCCGGACCGTAGTAGACGATCTTCGCGGTCAGCTCGCGGGTGGACGCGTTGTAGAAGACCATGGGAGTCTCCCGCCGATTCTAGCGTGCGCGGCGTTCGCTTCGTGGACGGCAGCCAGAGCGTTTGAAACCGGGCGGGGCCCGCTATACACTCGCGCGGACTTGACCGAAACCCTCCTTCTCAAAAAGGCGAAGATCCTCGACGCGGAGCGCATCAGCCGGATGATCGACCGGATGGCGCACGAGATCGCCGAGCGGCAGAAAGATCTCCCCGGTCTCGCCTTTGTCGGGATCCGCACGCGCGGCGTCCCTCTCGCGACGCGACTGGCTGCGCGCCTTTCGGACCTCGTCGGTCAGTCCTTCCCCGTCGGCACGCTCGACATCACGCTCTACCGCGACGACCTGACGACGGTCGCTCCGCAGCCCGTCCTGAAGAAGACCGAGATCGAGTTCGACCTGAACGAGCGGACCGTGCTGCTCTGCGACGACGTCCTCTACACCGGCCGCACGATTCGCGCCGCGCTCGACGGAGTCATCGACCTCGGTCGGCCACGCGCCATCCGCCTCGCGGTCCTGATCGATCGGGGGCACCGCGAGTTCCCGATCGAGGCGAACTACGTCGGAAAGAGCGTCCCGACCGCGCAGCGCGAAGTCATCAAGGTGATGTTTGCCGAGACCGATGGAGGCGACGAGGTCTGGATCCTGGAGAAGCCGGGCTCGTAGACCGGTATCGGACCAGGTGTCGGGATCAGGCAGGGTGCTGAAAAAGGGTGCGGGTTGGCGTTGCTTGCGCGAGAGATTCTAAAGAGGCTCCGCGTGCCAGCTTCCGTTTCAAAACTTTCGTCCGTTCGCGAAGCGGACGTCGCGGACCCAGTCCGGATGCTTTGACGCCGCCTCTCCAGAAAGTCGCCGCGCTCCGATCGAAGGATCTCCTCGGCATCGGAGAGCTCGAGCCGGACGAAATCTCGCTCATCCTCGACACGGCCGGGTCGATGCGGGCCATCGGGCAGCGGGCGATCAAGAAGGTCCCCGCGCTGCGCGGCCGGATGGTCGCGAACCTCTTTTTCGAGCCTTCCACACGCACGCGGTTTTCGTTCGAGACCGCCGAGAAGTGGCT
>JBKJVY010000165.1:0-4568 GCA_046717185.1 Thermoanaerobaculia bacterium | reverse complement strand
CGAAAACACCCTCTTCGAGTTCCTCCGCCGCGGACGGAAGCGCGAAGTGATCCTCGGTTTGCTTCTGACGGGGAAAGACCGGTCCGGGTCCCTCCGCCAGGAGGGCGGCAAGGTCCGTGCGATCCTTTCGCCGGAAGCGGACGGCTCCTGGCGGATGGAGTCGGGTTCGCTCCTCGAGTGGATTTGGGGGTGCTCTTCGTAACCCCTCTACGATGACGTCACGGACGAGGCCGGCCTGACGCGGGTGCATCGGGCCTTTCTCCCGAACGCGGGCCGAAACATCCCGATCCCCGGCGAGCACATGCCGCCGGGGGCTGCCGTGCTCGACTACGACGGCGACGGCCGAGAGGACCTCTTCGTGCCGGGGGGCGACGGCAACCGGCTGTACCGCAATATGGGGTCTGATCCCCGTATGGGGTCTGATCCCCGAAGGGGGTCAGATCCCTCCCCTCCCTCTTTCGTGGACGTCGCGGAAAAGGCCGGCGTCGCGGGCCAGAAGGGGGAAGGCATCGGCGCGCTCGCTTTCGACTACGACGAAGACGGCGACCAGGACCTGTACGTGACGTACCTTTTTCAGCCGAATCTCCTCTACGCGAACCGGGGTAACGGCACTTTCGAGGAGGTCGGCGCAAAAGCCGGCGTCGCGCTGAACGACTACTCGACCTCCGCGGCCGCGCTCGACTATGACCGGGACGGTGACGCCGACCTGTACGTGCTCGTCTACGGTCCGCCGGACCGCGGCCCGAACGTTCCGGCAAACAACGCGCCCCCGAACCACCTGTACCGCAACGAGGGGAACGGGAAGTTCACCGACGTCTCGAAAGAGTCGGGGACCGACGACACCCGCTGGGGTCTCGCGCTCCAGGCGGCCGACCTCGACGGCGACGAATGGCCGGACATCTACGTCGCCAACGACTTCGGAGTGAACACGTACTACCGCAACAACCGGGACGGCACGTTCACCGACGTCGCCGGCCGGGCGGGCGTGAAAGACGCGGGGTTCGGGATGGGCGTCACGGTGGACGACTACGACGCGGACGGGCGCCTCGACTTCTATGTCTCGAACTACTCGTTCCCGCTGAACTGGTTCCTGCGCGACCGCCGTTACCCCATGCCCGGGTTCCCCTACTCCCTCTTCCGGCCGCTCGTGTGGCGGCGCCTGAAGGCGATGTCCCGCGGCTCCTCCCTGTTCCGTCCGACCTCGGCCGGCCGCTTCGAGCGGACGTCCGACGAGGCGGACGTGTGGGACACGTCGTGGTCGTGGGGATCGGTGTTCGTCGACGGCGACCTGGACGGGCGTGCGGACCTCTTCGTCGTGAACGGCATGGTGACGGGAAAGAACCCGCGGGAGCGGGAGATCGACTTCTGGAACCTCATGAGCTCCGAGTACAAGAAGTTCGAGAAGGGAGTCGCGGCGGCGGACTTCGGCGACGACTCGCTGTGGGGGCGGCCTCCAAAGCGCTTCTACAAGAACCTCGACGGTCGCCGCTTCGCGGAGCTCGCAGCGGTGACCGGGCTCGAGTCGGATGCGAACCAGCGGGGCCTCGTCGTGCTCGACGCGGAGGGAGACGGCGATCCCGACCTCTTCGCGACCGGGTTCCTCTCGAAGCCGGCGCTCTGGGTCAACCGCAACCCCTCGCGCGCGCGGACCCTCGTTCTCACGCTGCAGGGCTTGTCGACCGCAAAGACCCGCTACCGCTCGACCCGCGACGCTCTCGGCGCGGTCGTCACCGTCGTGGCGGGAGGCACGACGCGGGCTCAGGTCGTTTCCGCCGGTTACTCGTTCCTCTCGTCGGGCTCGAAGTCGCTCTTCTTCGGGCTGGGAGACCGGGACCGCGCGGACCGCGTCACCATCCGTTGGCCATCGGGAAAGGTGTCGGAGCTCAAAGACGTCGCGGCCGGGAAGCTCCTCCTGTGCGAGCCGCCGGGCGACGCGACTGTGCCCATCGTTCGGTGATAGCCTCGCGCGTCTCAAAAACAGGAGGTTCCCTGCCATGAGCCGACTCGGACGCCCGGCCCTCGCTCTCGCGCTCGCCGCTTTCCTCGCGCCCGCCCTTGCCGCCGAAGACCTGACCGTCGTCTCGAAGGTGACGGTGGGGGACAAATCCGGGACGTCGACGCAGTACATCACCTCGACGAAGTCGCGGTCCACGGACGGTCAATCCGATTCGATCATCGACTTTCCGACGGGAAGGCTCACTTTCGTCGACCACAAGGCGAAGACCTACTGGGAGACGACCCTCGAGGAGATGGCCGCCTACATGGACAAGCTGGAGAAGGACATGAAGGGAAACCCGATGCTCGCGGGCATGCTCGGCGGGTCCGATTCGGTGTCCGTCGAGCGCGGAAAGGGAACGCGGAAGATCGCCGGTTACGACTGCGACGAGTACACGATGAAGATGGGCGAGTCGTTCGAATTCGACGTCTGTGCGGCGAAAGGCCTGCAGCCTCCCCCGCAGTACTACGAGGGGCGGAAGCTCTCTTACGGGGCCATGGGGCCGATGGGAAAGCGCTTCGGGAAGATGTTCGACGAGATGAAGAAGGTAAAGGGATATCCCATCGCTCTCGACATGGACGTCGACATGGGCATGGTCAAGATAACGACGACGACCGAGGCGACCGAGGTGAAGAAGGGATCGATCCCTGACTCCGTCTTCGCGATCCCCACGGGTTACGCGAAGAAGTCGTCGCCGTTCAAGAAGTAGCCTTCATCGGCGGGACGGCTCCCCGTTCGCCCGCAAGCTCTCGTTGGCGAGAGCCTCCAACATGGTTCCTTGCGTGTACGTGGGTGGTAAGATCGTGGTATGAGGACGAAGACGTCCGTGAGCCTCAGCGAGGAGTTGCTCCGCGAGATCGGCCGCGTCGGAGGGCGCGGGGTCAACCGCTCCCAGTTCCTGGAGAGGGCGGCTTGGGACCGCATCGCTTTGTTGAGACGGAGGCGGCGCGAAGAGCGTGACCGAAGGATCCTGGATCGCGAAGCCCGAGCGCTGAACTCCGAGGCGCAGGACGTCCTCGAATATCAAGCCGACTGGTGAAACGCGGCGAGCTGTACCGCGTTCGTCACCCGAAGGGTGATCCAAAGCGTTCGCGCGTTTTCGCCGTCGTCAGCCGCCAGTCCCTGATCGAGTCGGCGTTCTCGGCGGTCACGTGTGCGCCCGTCTATTCCGTTCGTCACGGCCTCTCGACGCAGCTCTCCGTCGGGACCGAAGAGGGACTCAAGCACGACAGCGCGATTCACTGCGACGAACTGGTCAGCCTCCCGAAGTCCGTACTGACGGATTACGTCGGCACGCTCTCCGTGTCCCGTATTCGCGAGCTGAATCGCGCGCTGGCAGTAGCGCTCGAGCTCCTGTAGTCCGAGCCCGAGCGCACGCCGGCAGCCTTATCCTGCGCGTCCACCACCGCGATCAGCCGGGCGCCCGAGGGCGCCTCTCCTCTTGCGTAGAATCTCGTGTAGAGGGCGGATGCCGACGAACCTGGCCATTGACGACAAACTCTTGAATGAGGCGCTTCGCATCGGCGGACGCCGCACGAAGAGAGAGACGGTGAACGAGGCGCTGAAAGAATACGTCGAGCGGCGCAAACGGCAACGCATACTCGACGGGCTGGGACCTTTCGACTTCGATCTCCGGCACGACTACAAGCGCGAGCGCAAGAGGCGTTAGTCGTCCTCGTGACCAGCCGTACTGGCTGGCAACTCTGTCAGAACAGATCTCGAAGCTGATCGGCTGTGATCTTCATGTCCTCGAGGATTCCGGTCAGCGTCTTCCGACGAATCGAACGCCCGGCATGGGACGGAATTACGATCCGGGCGTTATCAGTGGCGCGGCGAAACACCGCGTGGCTGCCTTTCTGACGGTCGAGCTCGAAACCGAGTTTGCGGGCCACCTGAACGAGATCTTTGGCCTCGACGACCGGGAGTCGCGGGCTCACGCACCGACTTCGACCGGGCGAATCAGAAGGTCTTCAGCGGGAACCGGCTCCCCGTGAGCCTTCAGGCTCTCGATGTAAACCGAAATCGCCTCCTGCGCGTTCGCCACAGCCTCCTCCTCGTTGTTTCCCTGCGTGTGACAGCCCTTCAGCGCGGGAACGAAGGCATGAAAACCTCCGTCCTCTTCCCGCTCGAGGATGACGGTGTATCGATGGATCATCTTTCGTCAACGGATTCTACTCTGTTGATTCCTTGTCAGAGTATTGAGTATTTGATCCGGTCGGGGTCGCCGAGCGCTGACGATACCTTTCGAACAGCCACCCCAGGAACTCCTTAGCGAACTCAGGGTCGTCCGTAATCTGCTTGTAGAACTTGAAGTTCGAATCGATCATTTCCTGGAGCCGGTCACCGACGACGTGATCGAAGGTAAGGCGCGCGTTCTCGGGCGTGTTGACACGGATGCTCGCTTCGAGACTTTCGTCTCCCGCGAGTTTCGCCTCGAGCTGCTCGATGAAGACGCGGTCCTCGTCGGTGAAGGCGGTGCCGAAGCGCTCGTTCAGTTCCTTCAGGATCCGGGAGAGCGCCTCGACCTCGTCCGGCGTGGGAACCAGGACCCCCTTGTTGATCGGTTGAAGCT
>JBKJVY010000164.1:0-2669 GCA_046717185.1 Thermoanaerobaculia bacterium | reverse complement strand
GACACCGGTGAGCGCTACTTCACGACCTTCCTGTTCGAGGGGATGAACGAGGGCTCCGATGAGGAGCCGGAGGGTTAGAGAAAGTTCGCTTCCGCCTCCCGCCGGGTTCCCGCTCCGCGACAACTCTATAGAGGCACGGCCCTGGCCCCGAGACCGGGGGAAATGAGGAGGCGCGGTGTTTGACCTTCCGGGTATGAATTCCTACAATTCCGGTATGAAAGCCATCGTGTCGGAGAAGGGTCAGGTCACTATCCCCAAACCGCTCCGAGACCTTCTCGGCCTGCGCGCCGGACAGATCCTGGTGTTCGAGGCGCGGGGCGGCCTCCTCGTCGCACGCAAGCAAACCGGCCGCGGCAGCCGGGTGGACAAGGTTTTCGGGATTCTTCCTCCGATGGACGTGGACAGGGAGATCGACAAGATGCGCGGCAAGCCATGGAACCCGAAGGACGACGGCCCTCGTGCGAACCGCCGTTGACACCAACGTTCTCCTCGACGTCTTCTCGGGCTCCAGCGAATTCGGCACGCGTTCGCGCGAGGCGCTCAGGGCAGCGGAGCTCGAGGGAAGCCTCCTGGCCAGCGAGGTGGTCTGGGCGGAAGTTCGCGCCCATTTCTCCTCTCGCGGTGCGTTCGAACACGCGATGAAAACGCTCGGCATCTTGTTCGACGCGTCGAACGAGGAAAGCGCGGCGCTGGCAGGCGAGGTCTGGAAGGCCTCTCGCAGCCATGGAGGGAGACGAACCGCCCTCGTGCCCGATTTCCTGGTCGCCGCGCACGCCTTCGTTCGCGCGGACCGTCTGCTGACGCGCGATCGGGGCTTCATGCGGGCCTGGTTGCCCAGGCTCCTCGTCGTCGACCCTTCCGGATAGCGACTCTGCCGGCTGCGGCGGTCGACCATCGCGGCGTTCAGACCGCGGCGACGGGCCGCCCTACCTCTTTCGGCGGGCGCGCGGCGAACTCTTCCAGGTCCGCCATCGGCGTCATCCCGCGCTCGAGCCACTTGTGCTAGCCGTCCAAGAAGCGCCGCGCGGTCCGGTACTTTCTCACGTCATCGTTCGAACGGATGGCGGCGAACGCGGACTCGATGCGGCGCCGGGTCATGCGGCAGAAAAGGTCGGCCAGCTCGACGGCGCTCTTCGCGTCGGCAGACTTCGAGCGGCGGAGACCGTCCGCGCGCGAGACCGCGGCGCTCATCGCGAAGAGGTCGGCCCCGATATCCACTGCGCGGAACAGCAGCGCCTGGCGCTTCTCGAGCTTCGGACCGTGCCTCGCCATGAGGTGAAAGATGGAGCGGGAGAGCCGGCGCGTCGTGCGCTCGAGATACCCCACGTGCGCCGCGAGCGGGCCGAAGTCCTTGAACCGCGGCCAGCGGCCCCAACCTGCCCAGCGCGTCGGGTACCACGTCGAATAGAAGCCGACGAAGCGCGGTAACGCGCCGATTCGCGCCTTCCGTGAGAGCTTCGGGTCGAACAGGTCCGACGCGACCGCGAGGTGCCGGTCGAGCGCCTCGCGCGCGATAAAGAGACGCATGATCTCAGAAGACCCCTCGAAGATCAGGTTGATGCGGAAATCCCGCATCATCCGCTCGACGGCGATCGGCGGCTCGCCGCGGGCGCGGAGCGAGTCCGCGGTCTCGTAGCCGCGGCCGCCGCGGATCTGCATCGTGCGGTCCACGATCTTCCAGCCCTCTTCCGAGTTCCACATCTTGGCGACCGCCGCCTCCAGGCGGATGTCACGGTCGCCCTGGTCCGCCATCCCGGAAGCGAGATCGGCGATCGCTTCCATGGCGAACGTCGTCGCGGCCATCTCGGCGAGAAGCTGCGCGATCGCGTCGTGACGGCCGATCGCCTGACCCCACTGGACGCGCTCGTTCGCCCAGACGCGGCAGATCTCGAGCGCCCGCTTCGCCCCCACCGCGCAGCTCGCGGGAAGGGTCAGCCGGCCGGTGTTCAGCGTGACGAGCGCGAGCTTCAGCCCGCGACCCTCGGCGAGCAGCAGGTTCTCTTTCGGCACCCGCACGTTGGTGAACCGGATGACGCCGTTCTCGATCGCCTTCAATCCCATGAAGTGGCACCGGTGGACGACTTCGACGCCCGGCCAGTCGCGCTCGACGATGAACGCCGAAATCTTCTTCGTGTTGGGGTGCCGGGCCATGACGACGTACAGCTCCGCAATCGTTCCGTTCGTGCACCAGAGCTTCTCGCCGTTCAGGACGTAGTCCCCTTCGGGCGTCTTCTCGACAGTCGTCGACAGGTTTGCGGGATCGGAGCCGACCTGCGACTCGGTCAGAGCGAACGCGGAGACGGCTCCGCGCGCGAGCCGTGGGAAGTACTTCTTCTTCTGCTCCGGCGTGCCGAAGAGCTTCAAGGGCTGGGGGAGCCCGATGGACTGGTGCGCCGAGAGGAGGGTCGTCAGGTTCCCGTCCTGGCTCGTGACGAGCTTGATCGCCTCGGTGTATTCGCGCTGCGAGAACCCCAGGCCGCCGTACTCCTTCGGGATCTTGATGCCGAACGCGCCGAGCTCCGCGAGGCGCTTGATCACGTGCGGCGGGATCTTTCCCTCGCGGTCGATCCGGTCGGAGTCCACCTCCTCGACGAGGAGCCGCTCGAGCCGATCCATGAACGCGCGAAACTCCGGCCGGTCGAGCCGGGCTTCCGGGAACGGGGAGACGA
>JBKJVY010000163.1:0-5066 GCA_046717185.1 Thermoanaerobaculia bacterium | reverse complement strand
GGGCGCCTCGCGGTCCTCGCGCGCCCCGGCCCGGCGGCGATCTATCGCGCGGAAGGGAGCGCGGACGAGGTCCGGGTCGCTACCGGCCTCCTCACCGGCGCTCGGGAGGCAGCGCGCGGCGGCTTCGGCGAGGCCTGGCTCCTGCCCAATTCGTTTCGCGCCGCGCTCGTACCCTTCCTCGCCGGGATATCGGAGCGCATCGGGTACGCGAGTGACGGTCGGGCCCCGCTGCTCACGCGGCCGCTCCCGCTGCCGCCCCGGACCGGCCATCAACTGCGCGACTACGACCCCCTGCTCGCGAGCCGGGGGATCGAGCCGGACGACGCTCCACCGCGCCTCGCGGTCCCGCCCGAGTCGGCAGAGCGCGCGGGGAAGGTGCTCGCGCGCGCCGGCCTGCCGCCGGACGGGTCGCTCATTCTCCTCGCGCCGGGCGCCGCCTTCGGATGGACGAAGCGTTGGCCGGCGGACCGCTTCGGCCGGCTCGGACGCCTCCTCGCCGAACGAGACCTCCCGTGCGCCCTCGTGATCGGCCCGGGAGAGGAGCCGCTCGCGGAGGAGGCGCGACTCGCGGCCGGGGGCGGCAATCTCCCCGCGATCGGCGCCGACCTCGATCCGATCGGTGTCGCGGCGCTCGCGGCGCGGGCGCGCGTCGTCGTTTCCAACGACTCGGGGCCGATGCATCTCGCCGCAGCAGTGGGCACGCCCGTCGTCGCCATTTTCGGCCCCACCGATCCGGGACGGACGGGGCCGTCCGGCGTTTCGAGCGAAGTCCTCGACCGTTACGTCTTCTGCTCCCCCTGCTACCTGAAGGAGTGTCCGTACCGACACGAATGCATGAAGGAGATCGAGGTCGAGGACGTCCTCGGCGCGGTCTTGCGCCTGACGGCTCGGAAGCGCTGAGCCTCTATGACTTCAGTTCCGTGTTCCAGTAAGCGAGATCGAGAAAGTTCCGCCAGGCGGGGTGGAGTTTGCTTGGCCCGAAGTGCCCCACGGGATGCCACCGGGGCTTCTTCGGCTGCGTGATCAGCCGCAGCGAGGACTCGGCCGGCGAGCGGTTTCCCTTCTTCACGTTGCAGACGAGGCACGCGCACACGACGTTCTCCCAGGATGAGGTGCCCCCCCGCGACAGCGGAACGACGTGGTCGAGCGACAGCTCCGAAGAGGTGAACTTGTGGCCGCAGTACTGGCAGCGATTGCCGTCGCGCAGGTAGATGTTGTGGCGCGAGAACTTCACGTCCTGTCGCGGGAGCCGGTCGAAGTTCTTGAGCGCGACGACGCGCGGCACGCGGATGGCCATCGACGGAGTGAGCACGACCTCGTCCTGGGGCTGCACGGGGATGTCGCACCAATTCTCGAACTCGTACGTCGAGTAATCCGGAAGGACGGCGCGGACGTGCCCCTTGTAAAACAGGGAAAAGGCCTTGCGCACGGACGTGACGTGCACGACCTGGAAGACGCGGTTCAAGACGAGAACCTGAGAGTCGAGCATCGTCTGGCCGAAAACGGCGTCATTATATAGCCTCGATGACACTTCCGGTCTCGAAGGAGCGTCTCCAGACCCTCGTTTCCTCCTTCGCCGGGCGGCGGCTCCTCGTCGCGGGGGACTTCGTGCTCGACCGGTTCGTCTTCGGTCACCCGAAGCGGATCAGCCGGGAGGCGCCGGTCTTGATCCTCCGGTTCTGGAAGGAGGAGAGCCTCCCCGGCGCCGCCGGCAACACCGCCGCAAACGTGCGCGCCCTGGGCGGGACGCCCGTACCGGTCGGACCCGTGGGCGACGACGAGGCGGGCGAGAGCGTTTCGCGGATCCTCCGCGAGCGTGGCATCGAGACCGACGGGCTCTTCGAGGTCGCGGGATACGCGACCCCGACGAAGACGCGTGTTCTCGCCGGGGGTGCGCATTCGATCAAGCAACAGGTCGTGCGTTACGACCGGGAAGACCGTCTGCCCGAGGACGGCGCGTGGCGCGAGCGGCTCCTCGCGAAGCTCGCCGAGGATTCGGGGAGCGTCGACGCCGTCGTGGTCTCGGACTACGGCTACGGCGCGGTCTCGCCCGGAATCGTCGCGCCGCTGCGGAAGACGATGCGCGCCGGCACTCCGCTCCTCGTCGATTCGCGTCACGCTCTCGGCAGCTTCACGGGCGTCGATGCCGCGACGCCGAACGAAGAGGAGCTCGAGGAGTGCGCCGGAGAGCCGCTCGGCGACTCCGCCGAGAAATTCGCGCTCGCGGGAGAACTCCTGCGCTCCCGGATCGGGTGCCGCACGCTCCTCGTCACACGCGGTTCGCAAGGAATGGCGCTCTTCGACGGCGAGTCGCGTCCCACGCTGATCCCGGTGCACGGGACCGACCAGGTGGCCGACGTCACCGGCGCCGGCGACACTGTTCTCGCAGCCTTCTCGCTCTCGCTCGCAGCCGGCGCGACGCCGCTCGAGGCGGCACTCCTCGCAAACTTCGCGGGAGGCGTCGTCGTCATGAAGATGGGGACGGCGACCGCGTCGGCGGAGGAGCTGTCGCGCGCGATCGCGTCGGATCGGACGCTAACCTCTTGACGGCCGAGAAGATCGTTTCGCGTGAGGAAGCGGTCCGGCTGTCGACGCGGGAAAAGGCCGCGGGGCGGCAGATCGTATTCGCTAACGGCGCCTTCGACCTGATCCATGCCGGACACGTGCGATACCTCGAGGCGGCAAGGCGGGAGGGGGATTGGCTCCTCGTCGGGGTGAACTCCGACGCCTCGGTCGCGCGGTCAAAGGGGGCGGGGCGGCCTATCGTCCCCGCGTCGGAACGGGCGGAGATCGTCGCGGCCCTGGAGAGCGTGAACGCCGTCGTCGTCTTCGAGGAGGATTCTCCGTCGGCGCTCCTGGACGAGCTGCGACCGGACGTTCACGCCAAGGGAACGGACTACACCTCCGACACGGTTCCGGAGCGCGACGTCGTTGCCCGGAACGGCGGGCGCACCGCGATCGTCGGGGATCCGAAGGACCATGGGACGACGGACCTGATCGAGAGGATCAAGCGATCAGCTGGCAGCTCTCAACCGTCAGTTCCCGTAAGGAAACTTCGAAGCTGAAGCGGATGGCTGAATTCCCATGCGCCTCCTGATCGTCCGCCTCTCTTCCTTCGGCGACGTGATCCACGCGCTCCCGATCGCGGCCAATGCGAAGCAGGCCGGCGCGGAGGTCGCGTGGCTCGTCGAGCCCGCCTACAGCGGCATCCTCGAAGGGGATCCCGACGTGGCCCGGGTCTTCGTCGCCGACACGAAACGATGGCGCCGTAGCCCCCTCTCCCCCGGCACCGCCTCCGACCTCGCCCGGCTCCGCCGCGCCCTGCGCGAGTTCGCTCCCGACCGGACGCTCGACGCCCAGGGCCTCTGGAAGTCGGCGCTGCTCGCCCGCTCCGCGGGGGCCCCGGTCATCGGCTTCGCGGCGGCCGACCGGAAGGAACCGACCTCCGCTCTCCTTTGCGACGAGCCGGTTCGGCCTCTCCCGGGGGGGCACGTCGTGGACCGCAACCTCGCGCTCGCCGAGGCCGCGGGAATCCCCATCCGCCATCGCTCGCCCGACGCGGGCTTCCTGCTCCGGCGGCCGTCGCCGGAGGCCGACTCGTTCCTCGCCGATCAGCCGACGCCCTTCGCGGTCTACCACCCCGGCGCGGGCCGGCCGGAGAAGACGTGGGGAGAAGCGAGATTCGCGGCACTCGCCGCACTTCTCTCGGCGGATGCGGGGCTCTGTCCCGTCGTCTCGTGGGGGCCGGGGGACGAGGACCGCGTCCGGCGCATGGCCGAGCTCCTTCCGGGCGCGCGTGTGATCCCTCGCCTTCCCGCGGAGGGGCTCGCGCGGGTCGCCGCCCGCGCGTCGCTCTTCGTCGCCGGCGACACGGGGCCGCTCCACCTGGCCGACGCGCTCGGCGTTCCGACCCTTGCTCTCTTCGGGCCGACCGACCCGGCCCGGAACGGCCCGTACCGGCGGCCGCAGTCCGCGGTTCGGTACGACGGGACGACGGATGTCGCGACGGTCGCCCGACGCGCGTTCGAGGTGCTGGCGGCATGAGGGGGCGGCGGATGGCGCTCGGGAGTCCCCCGCCCTTCGCGTTCGCCGAGGACCGGCCCCGCGAGGGATCTGCTCCCCCGGGGCGCGGGCATGATTCATCCAAATGTCTCGTTCTGTCCGACGCTTGAAACCTGGTCGTCTCGCTCCGGCGGCGCTAATTCTCGCGCTTACCCTCGTTCCGGGCGCCTCCGCGCAGCCGAATGTGAATCAGCGCCCCCCCTTCATCGGCGAGACGTTGCGCTTCGCGATGTCCATCCTCGGAACCGCGGGCGGCGAGCTCACCCTTTCCGCGAAGGAGACGGAGCTTGCCGGCAAGCCGGCTTGGAAGTTCGAGCTTTCCGCCGTCTCCGGAGAGTTTCTCTCCAAGTTTTTCCTCGTCCGCGACTATCTGGCATCGTGGGTCGACCCGCGCTCGTTCCAATCGCTCCGCTTTGAGAAGCACACGGTCGAAGGCAAGCGCGTGCGCGACGAACTGATCGAGTTCGACTACCCGGGGAAGCTTGCCACCCGCGATGGAAAGCCGACTCCGATCACGGAGAACACGCTCGACTCGCTCTCCTCCGTGTACTACATCCGGTTGCTCGACCTCGCCCCGGGGAAACCACCCGTGCAGCTCACCGTCGTGTCGAAGCGAATGTTTCCGCTGTCGGTCATCGTTCTGGGCCGCGAGACCGTTACGACTCCGGCGGGCACCTTCCGTACCATCCGCGTCGAGCCGAGGAGCCCGAGCGAAGGGCTGATCGGAAAGGGAAAGAACCTGGTTCTCTGGCTGACCGACGACGAAAGGAAGATGCCGGTGCAGTTGAAATCGAAGCTCAAAGTGGGAACTCTCATCGGCAAGCTGCGGGCGGTCGAGAAGCAGTAGCTGTCTTCTTTTTGACACCGGGAGCACGAAGCCTTACCCTCAACGTTTCCATGGGTCTAAAACTCGGCGATCTCCTCGTCAAAGCGAAGCTCGTTACGTCCGAGCAGGTGGAGGCCGCTCTCCAGTCGCAGCGGGACGAAGGGGGCAAGTTCGGAGA
>JBKJVY010000162.1:0-19769 GCA_046717185.1 Thermoanaerobaculia bacterium | reverse complement strand
TATAATCCGCATCTTTGGAGAGCGCATGTCGGGTCACAGCAAGTGGAGCACGATCAAACACAAGAAAGGGGCGGCGGACGCGAAGCGCGGCCGTCTCTTCACGAAGCTCATTCGCGAGATCACGATGGCCTCTCGCCTGGGCGGCGGTTCGACGGAATCGAATCCCCGGCTTCGCAAGGCGATCGATGACGCGAAAGCCGTCAACATGCCCGCGGAGAACATCAAGCGCGGAATCCAGCGCGGCACCGGCGAGCTGCCCGGAGTGACCTACGAGGAGATCACGTTCGAGGGCTACGGGCCGGGAGGCGTCGCGATCCTGATCGAGGCGATGACGGACAACAAGAATCGGACGCTGCCGGAGATCCGAACGATCTTCTCGAAGCACGGGGGCAACCTCGGAGAGTCCGGCTCGGTCAAGTTCCTCTTCCAGAAGAAGGGCTACATCGCGATCGAGAAGGAGAAGGCGACCGAAGACGACATCATGGAAGCGGCGATCGAGGCGGGCGCCGACGACGTCTCGTTCACGGAACAGCACCACGAGATCCAGACGTCCCCCGAGATGTTCTCCGACGTCAAGGCGAAGCTCGAGGCAAAAGGGCTGACGCTCGCGGTCGCGGAGCTTTCGATGATTCCGACGACGGAGGTCGCGCTCGACCAGCGCCGAGCCGAGCAGACGATGAAGCTGATGGAAGCGCTCGAGGATCACGACGACGTCCAGAACGTGTGGGCCAACTTCGACTTCGAGGAAGAGTAGCTATCAGCTATCAGCTATTAGCTATCAGGTCCAGGGGCCTGGCTGACGGCTGACAGCTGACAGCTTTTCCGGTGATCACCCTCGGCCTCGACCCCGGCCTTTCGGCAACCGGCTACGGTGCCGTCATCTACGAGCGCGGCGGCCTGACCCTCGAGCGATGCGGCGTCTGGCGACCTCCCCAGGGGCTCGAGCTCGCCGCGAAGCTCTGGTTTCTCTCGGAGAGGCTCCTCGCGCTCCTGGACGAACTCCATCCGAACGCCGTCTCGGTCGAGACGGTGTTTGCCGCGAAGAACGTGTCTTCGACCGTCAAGCTCGCCCACGCCCGCGGCGTCCTTCTCGCCGCCGCCGCGCGCCACGAAATCCCCGTGTTCGAGTACGAGCCGCGCCTCGTGAAGAAGGCCCTCGTGGGCTACGGCCAGGCGGAGAAGCCGCAGGTGCGCGCGATGGTCCTCACTCTCCTCGCCCGCCAGCGCAGCCGCGTACCCTTGGACGCCGCCGACGCGCTCGCCGTGGCGATCTGCCATCTGCACGCGCGACCGCCGGCGAGGACCTGAGCGAGGAGGTTGCTATCATCAATCGTCCGATGTCCTTCCAGGGCTCTCTCCGAGAACTTCAGCTCGCCGATATCCTTCAGCTCGTTTCCTCCTCCGGAAAGACGGGCAAGCTCTCGCTCGTCCACGACGACGAGCAGGGCGAGCTCTACCTGAAACAGGGTCGGATCGTGCACGCGCAGGTCGGAGACGTCGCCGGAGACGAAGCGGTCTACGTCCTCGCTTCCTGGGTGTCCGGCGATTTTTTCTTCACGCCGGACGCGGAAACGGACCGGATCACGGTCCAGAGGTCGAACACCGGTCTCATGATGGAGGCCGCCCACCAGCACGACGAGTGGCGGGTGCTCGCCCGCAAGATCCCGGGTCTCGCCGCCGTGCCGACCCTCGCGTCTCCCGAAGCGGGTCGTCCCGTCACCCTCTCGCCCGTCGAGTGGAGGCAGATCGTCGCGATCGACGGGAAGAAGAGCATCCGCGAGCTCGCCCGCGAATCCGGTACCTCGTCCTTCGAAGTGGCGAAGAGGCTCTACGGCCTCGTGACCGCGGGTTTGGTCGAGATGCGCCCCCCCGCACGCGAACGGACTCCCCTCGAGCCGGGGGAAGAGAAGCGCATCCTCGCCATCCTGTGCACGCGGATCCGGCAGGAGGCCGAGCTCGTGCTCGGAGAGCCGGTCTCACCTTCGCTCGAGAGCGCCCAGCGGCGGGCGCTCGCCCAGATCGAGCGGGGCGCCGGCCTGGAAGCACTTCGCGACCTTGTCTCCGACACGGGGAAGGCGATTACGTCGCGGCGGGGCGCCGCTCCGAGCCGGGCATTTCAGGAAAAGATGCCGTTCGTGCTGCAGCCCAAGGCCTGAGAACCGGGAAGGAAGG
Source organism: Thermoanaerobaculia bacterium (assembly GCA_046717185.1). Taxonomy (GTDB): domain Bacteria; phylum Acidobacteriota; class Thermoanaerobaculia; order UBA5066; family Gp7-AA6; genus Gp7-AA6. The sequence goes on along the minus strand of JBKJVY010000162.1, from coordinate 17,597 downwards.
CCTCCTGTTGCCGCGGCACCTTCGCGCCGCCCTCCTGGTCTTCGCCGCCACCGCGGCCGCGATCGGCGAGGCGCCTTCCCCGACCCCGACGCCCACGGCGGAGACCGAGGTCACTCCCCTGCCGGCCGAAACGCCGGGGCCCGGAACCGAGCCGTCGCCGGAGCCAACGCCGACGTCGGAAACCGGCCCGCCGCGCGAGCCGGAGAAGAGCGGGATCTTTCCGAGCATCAACGTCTACCTGCCGGAGGGACGGGCCGACATCCGCCTGGTGAAGCCGATCCGGAACTCCCTCTTCGAGAACCAGATCACCTACAACTTCATCTCGGGCGACATCTCCGCCTTCCTGCGCTACAAGTACTACGGACGCAGCTACACGTCGACGTTCTCGTTCTTCGACTCGATCGAGTTCGAGGAGCTCGAACAGTTCTCCAACGACTTTTCCCGTACGCGCGGCGCCCTCTTCCTCCACCGCCGGCCCCTCAACTTCTACAACCGGCTCTACACGCTCTTCGAGTTCGACCGGCTCACCTTCTCGAGGCCGGTCGACCACCCCGACGCCAACCGAACGAACGTTTACGTCAAGGTCGGATACCAGTACGGGACCCCCTCGGACGAGCGCTCGAACGCGGTCGTCGGAGAGGCCCGCGACCGGTTCTTCAACCTCTTTACGGCGTACCGCGAGGTCGGCCCCGGAGGCCGCGGACTCTCGATCGCCGCCACCTACGGATTCGACTTCCTGGGCGGCGACTACCGGTACGTGAAGACGGAGATGGAGGCCCTTCAGGCAATCGCGCTTCCCAGACAGAACCGGCTCGTGCTGCGGCTGCACGCCGGCTATTTCCCCCACAAGAAGCAACTTCTCGAGGAGTTCGACCCGCTCCTCGGGACACCGTTCTCGATCCCCCGTTACGAGCTCTTCCGGTTGAACGGCCGGCACGAGCTCAAGGGCTACCGCGGGACCGAGAGGGGGCCGAACCAGCTCCACTTCACCACGGAGTACGTCCGACCGATCTTCACGGACGTGCCGGTCCGGGTGCTCGGCCTCGACTGGACGAGCCTCTACGCCATCGGGTACGCCGGAGCGGGCAACCTCGGGAACGAGACCTCCATCTACACCCGGCTGCGGGACTACAAAGTGGACGTGGGCGCCGGCTTCGAGGCCGCCCTCGCCTGGCGCCACTACCGAGCGTTTCTCGGGGCCCTCGTGGCCAAGACAGTCGTCAACGGGGTGGGTGGCGCGAGATTCCTGGTCACCCTCAAGACGTACCGGTAGAGCGGCCCGGGCCGGTGGAGGAGGGCAGTAAAACGCGGCCGGAGTCGGCGCAGGTGAGTCCGCTTCCGATTGCTTACCGCTCACGGCGAACGGGTTACGGGCCGAAAACGTTTGGCAATCGGGCGCTTTGGGCTTATTCTATTCGGCACAACTGATTTCTCTCCGGCGCGTTCGAAAGGAGCATTCATGATGGCAAAGCGATCGGCGCTACTCGCCGTCCTTTTATCTCTGGCCGGCGGGGCCGCCTTCGCGCAGATCGCTCCCAACAACCAGGGAGACATCGGCCTCTTCACGATGCCGACGGCCCACTCGCCGCGGGCCGGGCAGTTGACGCTCGGCCTCTATGGGTGGTTGGAGCGACTGGTGGCCGGCGACCTTCCGACCGACCCGCCCTTCGAGTCCCGCCTCTACAACCACTGGGCGGGCACGGGCTCGGTCGGCATCGGGCTGACGAACCACTGGTCGATCTTCGCGAGCGCGGGCGTCGAGCGATACGAGTCGCGCGGAGGATGGCGGGGCGGCGTCGTCAACGGAATCCAGATCTTCGACGGTTTCGTGCGCAACGAGCCGCGGAAGGTCCGCGTCGGCACCAAAGTGACACTTTTCTCGGAGGCGGACTCCGACCTCGCGGTCGGGTTCTTCCTCGCCGGCCACATCCCCGTGAGCAACGCGACGATCCGTCAGGACGAGCAGGGAACCGTCGCCGACCAGATCAACTCCCGGCGGGCCGATTGGGAGTGGGGCGCCGTTCTGACGAAGGGCATCTTCACGGCCATGGGCAGCTACACGCTCGCGGGCCGTCACGACCAGGACATCCGTTCTTCGAACCGGTTCCGGATCGGGGTCGGAGTGGACGTTCCGATCGTGCCCCTCGTCCACATCATCGCCGAGCTCGACCGGAATATCCTGGACGGCGGCGACTACGCCGAAGAGGACTATTCGCTCCTCTACGCCGGCGCGCGGTTCTGGCTCGGGCACTCCGGCGTCGCCGTCTCGGCCGCGCTGAACGCGAATCTCGACATGATCACGCAGACCGGCTGGGGACCGGCGCCCATCGGAGGACTCGTGGGCATCACCTACGCTCCCTGGCCGCCTCCCCCACCGCCGCCGGTCGTCGTTCCGCCTCCGGCCCCGTTCGTCGAGGAGCCCGATGTGCCCGCGCCGCCGCCTCCCCCCGCGCCGCGCACCACGACGGACGAGATCTACTTCGACGCCGGCAGCGCCCGTTTGACGAACATCGCCAAGGCCATCCTCGACGGCGTAGCGCTCCGGATGCGCAACGACCTGAACTCGACGGTCGTCGTCACGGGCTATTCGGACAACGTCGGTAGCGAGGAGTCGAACCTGGACATCTCCCGCCGCCGGGCCGCGGCCGCCAAGGAGTACCTCGTCACGCGCCATGGGATCGACCCGGCCCGGATCTCGACCGAAGGCCGGGGGTCCGCCGAGCCCGCGTACGACAACCAAACCGAAGAGGGCCGTGCGAAAAACCGGCGCGCTTTGATCGTGGTCACGCTAGTCTCTGGCGTGTGAGCCAGGAAGCCCGCGAAGCCTCTCCGAAGCCCCCTCCCCCCGAGGGGGCTTTTTTGACTCCGCCTCCGCTTCCCGCGCGCGAAGAGGCGCAGCCCCAGCGGACGTCTGGCCTCGCGATCGTGGCGACGGCGGCCGCCATCGCCCTCCTGTACTACGGCCGTCACCTGTTCGTGACGCTCGCGTTCGCGCTCTTCCTCGCTTTCGCGATGCGCCCGTTCGTCTCACTCCTCGAGCGCGCGGGAGTGCCGCGCGTACTCTCCATCATGCTGCTCATGTTCCTGCTCATCGGCGCGGTCGTCCTCCTCGTCATCAACGTCACCGCGCAATTCAACGAGCTCTACGAGCAGCTCCCCCGCTATCAGCTCCGGATACGCGACCTCGTATCGAAGGTGATGGACTACATCGACCGGCTCCGCGAGAGGATGGGGAGCATCCTCCCGCAGGACATGCGTGGCGTGCGGGAAGTGAAGATCTCCGAGTCGCCGCTCGCGACGACCCGAGTGTTCCTCGAGAGAATCGGGGCGACGCTCACGTTCGTCCTCTACGCCGCGGCCGTCCCCTTCCTGACGTTCTTCATGCTGAAGGACCGCGAGAAGTTCGGGCGCGTCATTGAAGGCCTGTTCGCGCGGCGCCGCCGGCTCGGCGGCACCGACGTCACCGACGCCATTGCGCAGAAGATGACGTCCTATGCGCTCGGGCTGTCGTTCGTGATGCTGATCATGGCGGCGGCGACGACGGTGGCCCTCATGGTCCTTCGCGTAAACTACTACTACCTCCTCGGTCCGCTCGCAGGCCTCGCGATCCTCCTCCCGTACGTCGGCGTGATGCTCTCGACGATTCCCGCGATCGCCGTCGCCTACTTCCAGTTCGACATGGGCAAGGCAGTTCTCGTTCTCATCGTCTACTCCGGTCTCCAGTTCCTGGAAGGCAACGTCCTCACCCCCTTCATCGTCGGCGGAAAGGTGCGCCTGTTTCCGCTGACGGTCATGGTGGCGTTCATTTTCTGGGGAATGATCTGGGGAGTGGCGGGAGCGATGCTCGCGGTGCCGCTCACTTCCGCGATCAAGGTCGTGTGCGAGCACGTCCACGGGTGGGAGGGCTTCGCGCGACTACTCGGCGATCCCGATCCGCCGGCGAGGGTGTAGTCGAAGGCCGTCAGGCCTTCGACCTCTTCGAAAGCGACAACAGACTCCCCACCAACCCCGCTGCCGCCCCCACCGCGGGCAGAGCGAGCGCGGTCGGCAGGTCGAGAAACCCGACCCAGAAGATCGAGAGGACCGGGTGCGGCTCTCGGGCGAGCAGGTACACCGCGCCGCGGTACGTGGCGTAAAGGAGCGCGAGCGCGAGGGCGCCGCCGGCCAGTCCCTCGAAGGAAGCGTGCAGCCAGAAGGGCGCGCGGATGGCGGCCTCGGTCGCGCCCATCCGGCGCATGATGTCGATCTCGTCACGGTGGAGATCGAGGGCGAGCCGCACCGCCGACGCCACGGAGAGGACCGCGGCGATCGCGAGCAGGCTTCCGAGAAAGAGTCCGGCCCCGCGGAGGATCCGCACGCCGTCTCGAAACTTCCGGGCGAACTCCTCCTCCGATTCAGCGGAGTCGACGCCCGGCCACGAGCGCGCGGTCCGGGCGAGCTCGCGGGCGGCGCGCGGCGGAGCGGACGGTTTCAGCGTGACCTCGATCGTCGGAGGAAAGGGCGCCTCGTCCAGGTCCGCGAGCGCCGCGCCGAGGTCCGGATACGCCTTGCGGAACCGTTCGAACGCCGCTCCGCTCCCGACGATCGTGACGCGCGCGACCCGGGCGTCTCCAGCCACACGCGCCGCGATCGCGCGTGCATCGGCGGCGGGGTCGAGCGTCAGGATCGCGGCGGTTGGATCGCCCGCGGCGCTGGCCAACCGCGCCAGGTTGCGCGAAACGAGCGCGAAGAGCCCCGGTACGTAGAAGGCGAGCGCGATCAGCAGGACCGCCATCGCCGTGTGCCGCGGGCCGGACCGCGCGATCGCCCAGGCCTCGCCGAAGAGATAGCGGGAGTTCATCCTTCACACCTGTCATTCCGAGGACCGAAGGTCCGAGGAATCTCTTGCCTCACGGGAACCAGATCCCTCGCTTCGCTCGGGATGACACTACCCCGGCAAAAACGGCGCTTCCCGCGCGAGGCTCTCCTCGCGCGCGAGGTCCCGGTCCCGCAGCTGACCTTTCTCGATCGTCAATACCCGCTTTCCCATGCGCCGGATGAGCTCCACGTCGTGCGTCGCCACGAAAACGGTAGTGCCGCGGATGCTGATCTCGAGGAAGAGTTTCATGATTTCCGCCGAGAGCACGGGATCGAGGTTCCCCGTCGGTTCGTCGGCGAGAAGGAGCACCGGCTCGTTCACGATCGCGAGGGCGATCGCAGCGCGCTGCTGCTCGCCGCCCGACAGTTCCCCCGGGTGGGAGTTCATCCGGTGATGGAGGCCGACGCGCTTCAACGCCTGGTAGGCGCGGCGCTTCTGCTCCGCGCGCGAGAGCCCGAGGACGCTCTGCACGAACGCGAGGTTCTCGAAGATCGTTTTGCGGCCGATGAGCTTGAAGTCCTGAAACACGACACCGAGCGTCCGCCGGAAGTAGGGGACCTGCGACTCCGGCAGCACGCCGATGTTGCGGCCGTTTACGAGAATCTGTCCGGACGTCGGCAGCTCCTCCCGGAAGAGGAGCTTCAGCAGCGTGGATTTGCCGGCGCCGGACGGCCCGGTCAGGAAGACGAACTCCCCCGGCTCGACCCGGAAAGACACCTCGGAAAGCGCGTGCCGGAAGGGACCGTAATCCTTGCAGAGCCGGAAGACCTGGATCATCGCGCCGCCGGGATCGTGACCCGACGCGCCGGCATCAGTCGAGGGCGCGTGTAAGCGCATCGCGTACGCTCCCGGGATCCGCGCGGCCTCCCGTTCGCTTCATGACCTGCCCGACGAACCAGCCGAACGTCTGGGTCTTGCCGGAGCGGTAGAGAGAGGCCTGAGACGGATTCTCGCGCACGACTTCCGCGACGACCGCTTCCACGGCAGCAGAGTCCGAGATCCGGCCGAGGCCGCGCGCGCGCACGATCGCGGCGGCTTCCTCCTCCGAGTCGAGCATCGCGGCGAAAACCTCCTTCGCTGAGGCGGCGGAGATCTCTCCGGACTCGACGAGCGCGAGGAGCCCCGCGAGACGTCGGGGAGAGACCGGGAGAGAGAGCGCGTCCTCGGGAGAGATCTTCCGCTCCTTCAGATACCGAAGGACCTCTCCGGTGACCCAGACCGCTGCCGCGCGGGCCGGGGCCGCCTTCGTGAGCTCCTCGAAGTAGTCCCCGAGTTCCCGCGCGGAGACGAGCGTCTCCGCGTCGCCCGGCGAGAGGCCGTACTGCGTGACGAAGCGCGTGCGTCGGGCGCGCGGCAGCTCGGGGAGGGCGCGCTCCGCCTCCGCGATCCAGGCCTCGTCAACGACGAGCGCACCGAGATCGGGCTCCGGGAAGTATCGGTAGTCGTGCGCCTCTTCCTTGCTCCGCATGAGAACGGTCCGTCCCGCGGCCACGTCCCACAGCCGCGTTTCCTGGACGACCCGTTCGCCCCGGGAGAGCACGTCCGCCTGCCGGCCGGCCTCGTACTCCAGGGCATGCGCGACGAACCGGATGGAGTTAAGGTTCTTGATCTCCGCGCGCGTGCCGAAAGGCGCGTCCTCGGAGAACCGGACGGACACGTTCGCGTCGCAGCGCAGGTTTCCCTTTTCCATGTCCGCGTCGGAGACCCCGGTGTAGCGAAGGAGCCGTCGCAGCTCCGTCAGGTACGCTGCCGCCTCCTCCGGGGCGCGCAGGTCGGGCTCGCTAACGATCTCGACGAGCGGCACGCCCGCGCGGTTCCAGTCGACGAGGGAGACCGACGCCGGCACGTCGTCGAACGGGTTCTCATGGAGAAGCTTTCCGGCGTCCTCCTCGAGGTGAATGCGGACGAGCCGGATCGCCCGCGGCCCGGCGGGGGTGTCGATCTCGACGGCGCCTCCGGTCGCGAACGGCCGGTCGAACTGGGAGATCTGGTAGCCCTTCGGTAGGTCGGGGTAGAAGTAGTTCTTGCGCGCGAAACGGGAATCCCGATGCACTGTGGCGCCGACGGCCAAAGCGAGCCGCAGGGCGAGCGAGACCACCTCCCGGTTCAGGACCGGAAGCGTCCCCGGAAAGCCGAGGCAGACGGGGCACGTCGCGGAGTTCGGGGGCGCTCCCACGGCGACCGGGCACGCGCAGAAGATCTTCGACTTCGTGAGGAGCTGGGCATGGACCTCCAGCCCGATAACGGAGAAAACCCGCGTTCTCTCAACTGTTTCGGAGGAGGGCACCGCGAAAAATCTTAGCACGCGGACCCTCTGTCATCCTGAGCGAAGCGAAGGATCCTCTGCGTCAAAGCGAGGGATTCCTCGTCGCTCCGCTCCTCGGAATGACACAGAAATCGAGGAGAGAATGCGAGGGTGCCGAATGCGGTGTTCATCGCGAACGACTCACCGAAGGGTGTGATCGCCGCCGTGTCGGAGCGCGGCGCGGCTCCCCGCGAAACGACCTCTCCGACCGAATACCTTGCTCGCCGATTCGCCGGAGAGCTCGGACTTCCTGAGCTCCCGATCGTCCGGGCGACGCAGGTGCACGGGAATCGCGTCGTCGTCGTCGAGGGTTCGCCCGGGGCGGGCGAGACGGTCGACGCGGGCCGCTGCGACGCGATTCTGACCCGGCTTTCCGGCGTCGGTCTCGTCGTGCAGACTGCCGACTGCGTGCCGGTGCTCCTCGCTGGCGACCGGACCGTCGGCGCCGTCCACGCGGGATGGCGCGGCGCCGCAGCGGGGGTCGTCGGGGCCGCCGCAAAGGCGTTCCTCAGCCTCGGTGGTGACCGGAAGTCGGCACGCGCCTGGCTCGGGCCGTCGATCGGCGCGTGCTGTTACGAAGTGGGTTCGGAAGTCGCGAGCCGCTTTCCCGAAGACCTCGCGCGCCCATCCCGGGACGGGAAGTTTCTACTCGACCTGCCCGGTGTGGTGCGCCGCCAGCTCGAGAAAGAGGGGATTCCAGCGGTGAACGTTTCCCGCCTCGATGTCTGCACGATGTGCGGCGGCGAGCGCTTCGCCTCGTACCGGCGCGACCGGGAGACCGCGGGCCGCATGATCGCGCTCGTGACAAGACTCGATCGGGCCCACGGCACCGAGTAGGGCGGCTCCGCCTCCGTGATCTCTACGGGATCAGCTCGAACGGCGCATCGCCGCCCGGTCCCCGCTTCCTCCGGAGCTCGTCATGGGAAGGCGGCTCGAAGCTCGCGAGGAAACGAAGGTAACTCTCGAAGGTGAGCGGCCTTGAGACGCGCTGGCGTCTCTGTGCCGCAACGTCCTCCGGCGTCGTCGGAAGGTCGCGCTCGAGATTCAGTGGTTCAGAAGGTCCGTTCGAGCTCGTCGTACAGATCCTCCAGTCCGCTCGACTCGAAGTATCCGCGGATCTCCCCGTGGTCGACGCCGGGCAAGCCCATCAGGAATCGTATGTCGGCGAGCTCCTGGTGGCGCCGCTCGGGATCGTTCTTGATGGCGTGAATCTTCATTGCGGCGAGGTGCTCGGGCCGCGGGACGGGCACTCGCCGTCCCGGAAGAAGATTTCTGTGGCCCGCCCCCTCGAACAGGCGCCTGCCGGTTTCGCCCGACACGTAAACGACATCGACTCGGCCGAGTGCCGAATCCGGGTGCAGATGGTTCGAGTATCCCTCCGACGCGTACAGAGTCTCGTAGCCGTTGGCTTCGAGGAATTTTACGAGACGCAGCCGTGCGGCGGAATCGGTCACGAAGTCGACATCGGTCGTCGCGCGTGTCAGGCCGTAGGCGTGCAGTCCGAAGGCTCCGATCACTGCGAACGGAAGCTCTTCCCGCTCGAAAAACCCGGACAGGAGGTCGATCACCTTCTCAAAATCCAATCGCAGCCTCGATCGGCGAAGGTAGCACGCCCGCGACCTACGCGGGCGTCAGATCCGCGTAGCGCGCGACGAACTTCTTCTTCCCCGCGCGGTCGAAGTACACCGTCAACCGGGTCTCGTCGCCAGACCCCTCCTGCGCCAGGATGACGCCGAAGCCGTAACGCGGATGGCGGACCCGCCGCCCGCGCTTCAACTCCCCCGTGCCCGGAATGTCCACCTCCTGTGACTCGTCCTCCGCGGCAAGCCGGGCGATCACCGCCGGCCGGCTCGCACCGAACGTCCGCTCCTCGACCGACTCGCGCGGGATCTCGGAGACGAACCTCGACTCCATCCTCGGCTGGACCCGCCCGTACACAAGCCTCCTCGCGGCGAGGGAGAGGGTCAGCTCGTCCTTCGCCCGGGTCATTCCGACGTAGAGGAGGCGGCGCTCCTCTTCGAGCTCGTCCTCGTCTTCCCCGGACTGCCCGTGCGGAACGTACCCTTCCTCGAGCCCGACGACGAAGACCGCGGGGAACTCGAGCCCTTTCGCGGCATGGAGGGTAGAGAGCGTGACGCCACGCCCACCCGCCGCCGCGTCGGCGTCAGTCGCGAGCGATACCGAGTCGAGGTACTCGGCGAGCGTCGCATCCTCGCCGCTCCGGCGTTCGAACTCGCGGGCCGAGCTCACGAGCTCTTCCAGGTTCTCTCGGCGCGCGACGTCCTCGCGCTCTTCCGATCCCTGGTAGAGCGCCGAGTACCCGGTCGCTTCGAGCAGGTGCTCGAGGAGTGCCGAGGGGGATTCGCTCTCCGCGCGCGCCGTGAGATCCGACACGAGTGCGCGGAACCGGCTGAGCGCGGTCCGCGCGCGCTCCGTCAGCCCGGGAGGTGGATCGCCCGAGACTTCCCACCACGACGTCCCGCGCTCCTTCGCCGCCTTCCCGAGGTGGTCGAGCGTCGTCTGCCCGATTCCGCGCGCCGGCACGTTTACCACCCGACGGAACGCGAGGTCGTCGTCGGGCCGCCCCGCAAGCCGAAGGTACGCAAGGGCGTCCTTGACCTCCGCGCGCTCGTAGAATTTCATGCCGCCCACGACGACGTACGGGATCCGACGCCGGACGAGCTCCTCCTCGAATGGTCGCGACTGCGCGTTCGTGCGATAGAGAATCGCGACGTCGCCCGGCGGGTAACGCTCTCCGAGCGCTCGGGCGACCGCCTCCGCCTCGGAGCGGTCCTCGTCGAACCGCCACAGCCGCACCCGGGCTCCCGTCCCGCGGTCCGCGACGAGCCGCTTCTTGCGCCTCCGCCGGTTGTTGGCGACGAGGCCGGACGCGGCGTCGAGGATGCCCGCTGTGGAACGATAGTTGCGCTCGAGCGGCACGATCCGCGCGCCGGGGAAGTCCTCGTCGAAGCGGAGGATGTGCTCGACCTCCGCCCCCCGCCAACGATAGATCGCCTGGTCTTCGTCGCCGACGGCGCAGAGCGAGTCGGCGCCCTCGCCGAGGAGCTTGACGAGGGCGTCCTGGCACGTGTTGGTGTCCTGGTATTCATCGATGAGGAGGTGGCGGACCCTCGCGCGCTCCGCGGCGAGGACGTCGGGTCGGCTGCGCAGGAGCCGCACCGTCCGCACGATGAGGTCGTCGAAGTCGAGTGCTCCCGCCGCCGCCAGCTTCCGCTCGTAGAGGAGATAGACGCGCCCGATCCTCTCGCCGGCGTAGTCGGTCTGCGAATCAGCGAAGCCCTGCGCGGTCACGAGCGCGTTCTTGGCTTGAGAGATGCGGGAACGGACCGCGCCGGGAGTGAACACCTGCTCGGAGAGGCCGAGCTCGTCCATCGCCTCTTTGACGAGCGAAAGCTGGTCGGACGAGTCGGCGATCGAGAACCGGGGCGGAAGCCCGGCCGCCGCCGCGTTGCGCCGAAGGAAACGCAGCGCCCAGGAGTGGAAAGTCCCGACGAACGAGACGAGCGGACGCCCCCCGAGGAGCTTTCGCGCTCGCTCGCGCATCTCTTCGGCCGCCTTGTTCGTGAAGGTCACGGCGACGATCCCGCGCGGGTCGGCCCCCGTCTCAATGAGCCGCGCCAGGCGGTGCGTGATCACCCGGGTCTTGCCGGACCCCGCGCCCGCGAGCACGAGAAGCGGTCCCCGCTCGTGGAGAACGGCGATCGTCTGTTCGGGATTCAGGCCTTGAAGCGCGGGAGACTCGGACACGAGGCGAACTTAGCAGTTTTCGTATTGCTGACAGCTGATGGCTGACAGCTGATAGCTGCTCCTACTCCACCGTCACCGACTTCGCGAGATTCCTCGGCTGGTCCACGTCGCACCCCCGGCGCACGGCCATGTGGTACGCGAGGAGCTGGAGCGGAACGATCGAGACGATCGGCTGAAGCTCCGGGATCGTGTCGGGAATGACGAGGGAGTAGTCGGCGAGCGAGGCGATCTCCTCGTCCTCGCGGTTCGTCACGACGAGCGAGATTCCGTCGCGCGACTTCACCTCGCGGAGGTTGGAGATCGTCTTCTCGCGCCACGCGTCGTCCGGGGCGAGCACGACGACCGGGAGGTTCTCGTCCACGAGAGCGATCGGTCCGTGCTTCATTTCCCCGGCGGGGTATCCCTCAGCGTGGATGTACGAGATCTCCTTCAGCTTCAGCGCCCCCTCGAGCGCGATCGGGTAGTGGAGGCCGCGCCCCAGGAAGAGGAAGTTCCGCGCGTCGTGGAAGTCCCGCGCCTGTTTCTCGATCTTCGCCTCCAGCCCCAGCGTCTTCTGAAGGGCGACGGGCAGGTGGACGAGGGCGGCCAGTTCGCGGGCCGTCAGGCCGGTTGCGCGTCCGCGCGACTCCCGAAGCTTCGCGGCGATCAGGAAGAGGACGGCAAGCTGCGTTGTAAACGCCTTCGTGGAGGCGACGCCGATCTCCGGCCCCGCGTGTGTCGCGAGCACGGACTCGGCTATGCGCGCGATCTGCGAACCGGGCGAGTTGACGATCGCCGCGATCGGGGACCCGGCGCGACGCGCTTCCACGAGCGCCCCGACGGTGTCGGCGGTCTCGCCGGACTGAGAGATCCCGATCGTGAGCGTGCGACCGTCCACGACGGGGCTCCTGTAACGGAACTCGCTGCCGTAGTCCACCTCGACCGGCATCCGGGCCATCCCCTCGATCAGGAACTTGCCGATCAGCGCCGCGTGCCAGGACGTGCCGCACGCGAGCAGAAGCACCCGGTCGAAGCCCGCGACGCGCTCGGGGGACAGGAGCGGCGAGTCCATCGTCAGCTCCCCCGTCTCGAGCGAGACCTTTCCGCCGAGCGTCTCGGCCACGGCCGTCGGCTGCTCGTGGATCTCCTTCGCCATGAAGTGGCGGAAGCCCCCCTTTTCGGCCGCGACCGCGTCCCAGAGGATCCGGTGGGTGACGCGCTCGATTCCCCGCCCGTCGGCATCAACAATCCGGACGCTTTTCGCATCGACGCGAGCGACGTCACCGTCCTCGAGGAAAACGACGTCCCGGGTCCAGGGGACGAGAGCCACCGGGTCGGAAGCGACCCAGTTCTCGTTCTCTCCGAGCCCGACCGCGATCGGCGGACCGGAGCGCGCGGCGACGAGGACGCCCGGCTCGGCGCTGGAAGACACGAGGACCGCGTATGCGCCGGAGAGCTTACGGGTCGCGGCCTGGACCGCCTCGAAAAGGTCGCCCCGAAAGGCCTCCTCGACCTCGTGCGCGAACACTTCCGTGTCGGTCTCGCTCGTGAAGCGGTGGCCGCTCGCTCCGAGCTCCGCCTTGCGCTCGGCGAAGTTTTCGAAGATCCCGTTGTGGACCGCTACGACCTGTTGCTTGCAGTCGGTGTGCGGGTGCGCGTTTTCTTCCGTCGGGCGTCCGTGCGTCGCCCAGCGCGTGTGCCCGATGCCGATGGCGCCGGGCGCGCTCGAACCCGCGAGCTTTTCGACGAGCGCGGAAAGCTTTCCGGCCGCCCGGTGGATTGTGAAGCGGCCGTTCGAGAGCGTCGCGATGCCCGCGGAGTCGTAGCCCCGGTACTCGAGGCGCTTCAGGCCCTCGAGAAGGAGCGGCGCCGCTTCCTTCGATCCGACGTACCCGACGATGCCGCACATGAAGAAGCTGTCCGCTGTCAGCCATCCGCTGTCAGCCGGCCAGATCTCCCTTCTTCCTTGCTTTGCGGCGAGACGCCCACCCCTCGAGGTTCTTTTGCGGCGAACGGGTCACGGCGAGCGCACCGTCCGGCACGTCGCGCGTGATCGTCGAGCCGGCACCCACGTACGCGCCCTTCCCGATGGTCACGGGAGCGATGAGCTGCGAGTCGCTGCCGATGAACGCTCCCGCCCCGATCGACGTGTGGTGCTTCTTCTCCCCGTCGTAGTTGCAGGTGATCACGCCGGCGCCGATGTTCGCACCGGCTCCGATCTCGGTGTCGCCCAGGTAGGAGAGATGCGGCGCCTTCGCTCCGGCGCGCAGCACGGCCATCTTGGTCTCGACGAAGTTTCCGACGCGGACGTCCTCTTCGAGCACCGTTCCGGGGCGGAGGCGGGCGAACGGCCCGACCCGGGCACGCGGCCCGATCCGAGCGCCCTCGATCTCGCAGTGCGGTCCGACGACCGCTCCCGGCCCCACCGTGGAGCCCGTCACGCGGGTGAACGGCAGAACCTCGCACCCCTGCTCGAGGAGCGTGTCCCCCTCGAGGCAGACGAACGGGTGCACGACGGCGTCCGGCTCGAAGCGCACGCGCGAGCCGATGCGCGTGGTCGCCGGGTCGACGATCGTCGCGCCGGCGTCGATCGCGCGCTCGAGGCAGCGCCGCCGTTCGATCTCTTCCGCGGCGGCCAGCTCCCGACGGGTGTTGATCCCCCAGCCTTCCCGCCAGTCGCCGGCCTCGAGCGCCTCAACCCGGCCATCCGGCGCGAGGATTTCGACGGCATCCGTCAGGTAGTACTCGCCGGTCTTCCCGTTCCGCACGAGCTTCGACAGTGCATGCGCGAGCGGCTTCGCCGCGAAGCAGTAGGCGCCCGCGTTTGCCTCCGTGAGGCTCTTCTCGCGCGCCGTCGCGTTCACCGCCTCGACGATGCGGAGCACGCGCCCGCGCCGGTCCCGCACGACACGCCCGAGCTCGCCGATCTCCGGTGGGCGAAACGTGAGAAGCGCGAGGTCGAGTCCCCTTTCCCGCTGCCTCTCGATCAATCGCGAGAGGGTCCCCGGCGTCAGGAGCGGCGTGTCGCCCGAAAGGACGACGACCGGGCCTGCCCCATCGGAGAGGACGGTGAGCGCGCGGCGCAAGGCGTCGCCCGTCCCGAGCGGAGGGTCCTGCACGACGACCGTGACGTCGCGGCCGGCGAGTGATCGCTCGACCTGCTCGCGACCAGCGCCGAGCACGGTCACGATGCGCGACGGACTCACGGAGGCCGCCGTGTCGAGGACCGCGTCCAAGAGCGTGCGGCCCCCGATGCGGTGGAGCACCTTGGGGAGCGTCGAGCGCATCCGCGACCCGACCCCGGCGGCAAGAACGACGACCCGCGGAGCGGCTGCGGCTTCGGCCCGCACCCTGGAGCGCGCGGGCGGGCGTTTCGTGGTCTTCGGATTTCTGCTCGAGGGGGCCCTCATTTTGGCTCGCTTTCGCCTCGTTTCGGGCGAGAGGCTGCAAGTATAGGCCCCGGTTCGCCGACAGCTGAGAGCTGACAGCTAGTTCAGGAAGCGAGCAGGTCTTGAAACTCGGGACTGTCTCGAACCGGATCGAAGTCTCGATCGTGCCGGGCCAGGATCCGGTTGCGCTGGTCCTCGCCGATCGCTCGCTTCAGGAATTCGAGCGCGGACAGGGGCTCGCCACGCTGTGCGTAGCAGCAGGCGAGGAGGAAGTCCACCTTCCCGCCTCCGTTCTTCCGCGCGGCGCGCTTCAAGTGCTCGATTGCTTCCTCTACGTTCCCACGGTTCTTCTCGAGGACGGCCGCGTAGTAGAAATCCTCCGGCTCGGAGAGGCTGGACCGCGCGGCGAGCTTCTGCCGTTCGCAGACGGCGAGATAGACGCGGGAGCGGTCGACCAGCTCCTTCTCCTCCGGGTACTTCTGGATGAGATCCGCGAAGTGCCGCTCCGCTTCTTCGAGCTTTCGGCGCTGGAGAGCCGCCACGCCGCGGTCGTACTCCTTGCGGGCGTTCTCGGTGTGGCGGGAGAGCTCTCTCAGGGTGAGGGCCTTCTTCGGCGCAGCGCCGGCGGCGGCCACCCCCGACCCCAGCTTCTCGAGCTTCTTCTCGATCTCCTCCACGCGCACGGAAAGCGCGTCGGCGAGGGCCTGGACGCTCATCTTGGTCTCGTTGTCCCGAAGGAATCGAAGCTCGGCTTCCGACCAGCGTTTTGCCATTTATAAAATGCCTCCCGGCGTGTGAGAAAAACGGCGTATTGTAGGGACGCTTCGCCTCCCTGTCAATCACGGCCCCGGCCCGGTGAGGGCGGAATGACCCCCGGCGCCCCCGTGTTGTTCTCCCGGAGGCAGGTATGCACACAAAGATCAAAGCGACACTTCTCTTCGCAGCCACCGTCGCGCTCGTTTTGACGGTCGTCACCAGCACCGGCAACGCGGCGGAGAAGACCCTGTCGGCGGCCGGAACGGTGTCCAAGCTCGACGCGGCGGAACGCACCGTCATCGTCGCCCTGGCAGACGGTCCCGAGACCCGGTTCGTCTGGACGGCCGACACCAAGATCAACGGCACTCTCGCGCCCGGCGCGAAGGTGACGATCCGGTACACGACGCTTCCCGACGGACAGCACCTCGCCCATCAGATCAGCGTCGCGCGAAGCTAGTCTCCCCAGTCAGAGCACTTGGGCTTAGAATCCCCTCTCGGCGTTTTCGCCGCGGAGGAACGACTCGATGGGGATGTACATCATCGCGGAGCCCTGCATCGGCACGAAGGACACGGCCTGCGTCGACGTGTGTCCCGTCGATTGCATCCATCCGCGTAAGGACGAGAAAGATTTCGAGACGGCCGAGATGCTCTATATCGATCCGGACGTCTGCATCCAGTGCGGCAACTGCGAGCCGGCCTGCCCGGTGACCGCCATCTTTACGGAGGAGACGATCCCCGAGAAGTGGGCGCATTACCTCCAGGTCAACGCGGACTGGTACAAGAACCGCCCGGCGTGAATCGGGAAACGTAAAAGGGGAAACGACGGCGCCTTTTCCCTATCGTTTCCCGTTTTCCGTTTTCCGTTTTCCGTCCTTCAGCACCTTCCCGAAGAACGCGTCCGTCCTCGCGTCAGCGTCCTTGGAGTCGTCCGCGCGAAACACTGTCGGGTCCTTCGACGACGCGAACCCGTGCCCCGCGTCGGGATAGACCTTGAAGTCCACGGTCTTGCCGGCGGCTTTCGCTTTCCGCTCGAACTCCCGGACGCTCTCCGGAGGAATCCCCTTGTCGAGACCGCCGAAGTTGCCGAGGAGCGGAACGGCGAGGCCTCCGATCTTGTCGTCGGCCGTGACGAGGCGGCCGTAGTAGATGACCGCGCCCGCGAGCTTCGGCTGCGCAAGAGCGAGAGCGAGCGAGTACCCCCCGCCCATGCACCACCCGACGGATCCGATCCGCGTCCACTCCACGTCGTCCCGCGAGCGGAGATAGTCGAACGCGGCCGTCAGGTCGCGGATCGCCCGGTCTTCCGGAAGGCCACGCATGAGTTGATGGGCGGTGTCGGAATCCGTCGCGGTCTTGCCGCGGTAGAGATCCACGGCGAGGGCGACGTACCCCTTCCGCGCGAAATCGTCCGCCTTCCCGCGGATGAAGTCGTTCAGTCCCCACCACTCCTGGATGACGATGACCGCCGGTTTCCGCCCCGCCCCATCCGGAAGGGCGAGGTATCCCGACACCATCTCGGTGCCGCTCGGGTATGAGATCGTCTTCGGCCGCGGCGAAGCGGCCGAGCACGCCGCCGCAATTGCGAGCGCTGCCAGTCCTGCCAGAATCTTCTTCGTCATCGTTCGTGTCCCTCCGGTGCGGGTAATCTTATCGGGTGAACTCTCTTTTCCCGGACGCGCCGGCTGACGAGAGAGATCGCCTCCAGTTTTTTTACGACCGCCTTGCCGCGAGGTTCGGCCTCGGCGCGGCGGAAGTCCGCCTGTCCGACCGGAAGCTGACCGGGGGCGAGATCGTCTACGGTCGCCCACACCGGATCACGATCTCGTCGCACCTCTCTCGTTCGGAGCGGGAGGACACGCTGCGGCACGAGGCAGCCCATGCGTGGGCGTACCAGCTCGCGGGAGCGCGCGCCGGCCACGGTCCGCTGTTTCGCCGGCTCGCTCGCCACATCGGGGCGAGCCCGGGAAAGGCGCCGCTCACGGAGGCCCTCGCCGAGCACCGGCGCCGTCACGAGGTCCTCTATCGCTGTGACGGCTGCCTCCGCGACTTCCGCCGCTTCCGTCCGTTCCGGAGGGCGCGTTACTGCGTGCGCTGCGACCGCGCCGGGCGGCCCTCGCGCCTTCGGCGTGTCGTGAGCCGCGAGCCGTGAGCCGGAGAGGCCCGGACGCTGCAGGGAGGCGGGGAATCCTGCTCGTCGCGGGGGCGGCGCTTCTGTGGTCGACGGGCGGCCTCGGCATCAAGGCGCTCGTGGACCCGCCCCTCAAAGTCGCCTTCTTTCGGTCCGCGATCGCCGCCGTCGCGCTGCTTCTGTACTTCCGGCCGCGCCTGCCCCGTTTGACCGCCGGCTTTCTGGCCGCCATCGCGAGCTACGCCGCGTGTCTCATCACGTTCGTCATCGCGACGAAGTGGACCTCTGCCGCAAACGCGATCTTCCTGCAGTACAGCGGCGTCGTCTGGGTGCTCCTCTTCTCGCCGCTCGTCGTGAAGGAACCTCTGCACGTCCGCGACGCCGCGGCGATCGGGGTCGCGTTCGCGGGAATGG
>JBKJVY010000161.1:0-2568 GCA_046717185.1 Thermoanaerobaculia bacterium | reverse complement strand
GTGGCGGTGGACGGACTGGGTGAGATTGCGATAGCGGGCTACCTTCAGGGGTCGGTGGATCTGGGCACGGGAGTTTTGACGAGCGCGGGCGGGAGCGACATTTTCGTCGCGAAGTACACGGCGGGCGGAGTACCTCTCTGGTCTCGCCGTGTGGGCAGCGCGCAGCAGGACCGGGCCCAGGGGGTCGCGGTGGACGGGAGCGGCAACGTTTTCGTCGTCGGATCGTTCTCGGGGACGATCGATTTCGGGGGCGGGCCGGTGACGACGACGACGACCAATACGAGCGCGTTTCTGGTGAAGTACTCGCCTTCGGGCGTGCACCTGTGGTCCAAGCGTCTTTCCAGCACGGGGATGGACGAGGGGCTGGGGGTGGCGGTGGACGGCAGCGGCAACGTGACGGCGGCCGGGGTGCTGTACCAGACGTCGAACTTCGGCGGGGGCTCACTGGCGACAGCGGGTGGAGCCGACGTGTGGGTGGCGCGGTTGTCCTCTTCGGGCGCGCACATGTGGTCGCGGCGGGGGGGCGGGGCTGGCGAGGACTGGGTTTACGGCGTTGGTGTGGACGGCAGTGGCAACGCCGCCATTACGGGCTACTCGACGGCAGCGGCGGACTTTGGAGGGGGGCTGGTCAACGGCGCGGGAGCCAAGGACATCATCGTTGCGCAGTACTCCTCCTCCACGGGCGGGCACGTCTGGTCGCGCCGGGTCGGGGGGTCGGCCGATGAGGTCGGGCGTGGCATCGCGGTGGACGGCGCGGGCAACGTGATCGTGACGGGCAACTTTGCGAGCACGAGCATCAACTTCGGCTCCGGGGCGCTGTCGAATGCGGGCGGAGCGGACATCTTCCTGACGAAGTACGACTCCCAGGGCGCATCGCAGTGGTCCAGGCGGTTCGGGGGGGCGCTGCCGCTGAACGAGGTGGCGTACGCGGTTTCCACCGACGCAGCGGGCAACGTTCTGATGACCGGGACGGTGGTGGACACGATGGACTTCGGCGGGGGGCCGCTCGCGGGCGACAACTACTACGACATCTACGCGGTCAAGTTCGACGGCGCGGGTACCCACACCTGGTCGAAGCGGACCGGGGCGGGAGAGGGCACGGGCATCGCGGCCGACGGCGCCGGCAACGTCATCGTGACGGGGACCTTCTCGGGATCCACGACCGTCAACTTCGGCGGCGCCAACCTCGCAAGCCCCGGCGGCACCGATACCTTCCTCGTCAAGTTCGGCCCGTAGCAAAAGAAAAGAGCCGCCGGCGCGGCGCCGGCGGCTTCTCCGATATCGGCGGTCGCTACTGCTTGACCATCGGGGCTGGAGCGAGCAACTCGTCGAGGCTCGCCTTGAACACCGCGAAGTTCTGAGCACCCCGGATCACCTTGACGACTTTCACGTTGGGGTCGTTGGGCTGTGAGATTGCGATGAGCGTCGTCGGCGTGGCGCTGACGCCGAGCCGCTCCGCGTCAGCCATGTCCTTGCGGATATCCGCCGCGTACTTGCCGCCGTCCAGGCAGGCCTGAAGCTTCTTCGCGTCGACACCGATCGCGGTCGCGTGATCCGCGAGCTTCGCCGCCTCGAGGGTCTGCTGGTTCGCAAACAGGCGGTCGTGCATGGGCCAGAACTTCCCCTGCTCTTCGGCGCAGTGAGTGGCCTCTGCCGCCTTGAAAGCGTTCTTGTGAATCGACTCGAGCGGAAGGTCCCGGAAGACGTACTTCACCTTGCCGGTCTGGATGTATTCCTTGTCGAGCTGGGGAAAGGTGTTCTGCACGTGCCGGCTGCAGAACGGGCACTGGTACTCCGAGAACTCGATCAGCGTCAGGCGCGCGTCCTTGTTTCCCTTGACCGGCTCGCCGGCGATGCTCATGACGGCGTTGACGGCCTTGTCGGGGGCGGCTGCCGGCGGGTTCCTCGCTGCCTGGAGGATCTTCTTGATCTCCTCGATGTCCTTCTGAATCTGCTGCTGCCCTGCCTTGAGGCCCTGGATTTCCTTCTTCAGCGCCTCGGTGTCCGCGGCCGATTGCGCCGCCAGGGGGGAGACGGCAAGGAGGAACGCGAGGGCGAAAACGATGCTCGGGACTCTTTTCTTCATGACCTCATCCTGTTTCAAAGCGAACGGGCAAAATGCCAGGTGCCCGGGGGGACCCTCGAGAATACGGGCCGTTCGTCGAGACGCGAAACGCGAAATCGGGCCGGAACCTTCCCTCGAAATGGGGAGCTCGACCGGACCGCGACCCGGGAACCGGCGAAAAAAGACAAAAAAAGGGGCGCCCGCAGGCGCCCCTTTCGAACTGGAAAGGAAGCTCAGACCCCGTTGACGAAGCAGGCCGTCTCGTTGTCGCACAAGACTTCGCCCGGCGGGATGACGCGGCATTCGGTCTTCTTCGCGCCCTTGCAGGCGGCGGAGTCGGCCGGGCCCTGCTTCTCGAAGCACGGGTCGGTCGACGGGAGGCTGTCGTTCGGCAGGTCGACGAAATCGAAGTCCCCGAACAACGCCTCGTGGCAGTTGTTCGGATTCGGGATGCACTCGGCGCCGACCGCGCAGTTGGAGAGGTCATCCTGGTTGCACGCTGC
>JBKJVY010000160.1:0-3650 GCA_046717185.1 Thermoanaerobaculia bacterium | reverse complement strand
CCCCAGCTCGATCACGCGGTTGGGAGGGAGCCGGAAAAACGCCATGGCGCTCGTCGAGTTGCGGGACATGAGGACGAAAAGCTTCTCGCGCCACACCGGCATCCCCAGCGCCCCGGTCGGAATCAGCGTCTCCCGGCCGAGGAAGAACGTCGTGTCCATCATGTCGAACTTGCGCCCGTCGATCTCGACCTCCTTCAGGGCCCTCGGGACGTCCGGGTCCTGCATGAACCCGAACCGCAGATTGATCCGGAGAAAGCCCTCTTTCAGCGGCTCGAGCTGGACGCGCTGGCGCCGCGAGACGAACGGGGTCGCAGCCGTCTCGACCGTCAGGAAAACGATTCGCTCGTGCAGGGCTTTGTTGTGCCGGAGGTTGTGGAGCAGAGCGGGGGGCGTGCCGGAGCTCACGCGATCCATGAAGATCGCCGTGCCCGGGACCCGCAGGCGCGGCTTGCGCGCCACGCCGTCCAAAAACGTGTCGAGCGGCAGGGTGTCCGCCTCGAGCCGCTTCGCGAGGATCTTCCGGCCGCGGCGCCACGTCGTCATGAGAGTGAACGTGAGCGCCGCCGCCGCGAGCGAAACCCACCCGCCCCGCGAAACTTTGGCGAGGTTCGCGGCGATGAAAGCCGCGTCGACCGACAGGAAGAAAGCCGTCACGAGGAGGGCCTTTCCCGCGCTCCACCCGAGAAGCTTCCTCGAGGCGCCGTAGGCGAGGAGCGTCGTGACCGCCATGGCCATCGCGATCGAGACGCCGTAGGCGTCGGCGAGCAAGGTCGACGTCGGGAACAGAAGGATGACGCCGACGGTGCCGAGCATCCCCGCCCAGCTGATCCCGGAAATATAGATCTGTCCCATTTCCGCCGAGGACCTGTGCGCGATCGTGAGCCGGGGCAGGTAGTTCAACTGCACCGCCTGGCGGGTGAGCGAGAAGGCGCCCGAGATGACCGCCTGCGCCGCGATCAGCGCGGCCGCGGTCGCGAGCACGACGAGCGGAACCACGCCCCACGACGGAACGAGAAGGTAGAACGGGTTCCGAAGCGCGTCCGGGTTTTCGAGAAGAAGCGCGCCCTGCCCGAAGTAGTTCAGGAGAAGCGCGGGGAGCACGATCGCGAGCCAATCCACACGCATCGCGCGTCTCCCGAAGCGGCCCATGTCCGCATAGAGGGCTTCCGCGCCGGTTGCGACGAGAAAGACCGCGCCGAGAACGAGAAAGCCTGCGAGGCCGTTCCGGGAGAAGAAGGAGATGGCGTGGCGGGGATCGACCGCTCCGAGCACCGCCGGCCGCTTCGCGATCGCGGCGAGGCCGAGGCCCCCGATCGTGACGAACCAGAGGGCCATCACCGGTCCGAAGGCCCGGCCCACCCGCGCCGTCCCGCGCCGCTGGAAAACGAAGAGGAACGCGAGCAAGCCGATCGAGACGGGAAGGACGAGCGCCTTCGCCGCCGGCGCCACGAGCTCGAGCCCTTCCACTGCCGCGAGCACGGAGATCGCCGGCGTCATGATCCCGTCGCCGTAGAAGAGCGCGACGCCGAGAACGCCGAGGAGGATGACCGTGGATCGCGCCCCCGGGATCGTCCGGCCCTCGGGGCGGACGAGCCCCAGGAGGGCGAGGATTCCGCCCTCCCCGCGGTTGTCGAGCCGGAGGATCCAGCCGTGGTACTTCAGGCCGACGACGAGCGCGAGCGTCCAGAAGATGAGGGAGAGAATGCCGAGAACGTTTCCGGGCTCGAGCCGCACCGCGTGGCCACCGGAAAAGCAGACTCGCATCGCGTACAGAGGGCTCGTTCCGATGTCGCCGTAGACGATCCCCAGGGCGGCCGTGGAAAGGAGAAAGAGATCCCGGCCGCGCGGCGCGACGGGGTAACGCGCGGTCGCGCTCTCGACGGAAGACGGAGGCGCCGCGGGAGTGCTCACAGCTCGATCTGGGCCCCGATCTCGACGACACGGTTCGGAGGCAGCCGAAAGAACAGCGCGGCCCCCTGCGCGTTTTGCATCATCCAGGCGAAGAACCGTTCGCGCCATAGCGCCATCCCGGGCCGGCTCGTCGCCAGCAGCGTTTCCCGCCCGAGGAAGAAAGTCGTGGAGTCGAGGTCGAAGCGCGCGCCCGGCAGCACGAGGCCCTTCAACAGCTCCGGCACGTCCGGGTTCTCCATGAAGCCGTAGCGAGCGACGATGCGGCACACGCCCTGTCCGAGCTCCCGGACCTCGGCCTGCGACTCGTCCGACACGTAGGGAACCTCCTCCGTTGCGATGGTCAGGATCAGCACGCGCTCGTGGAGCACCTTGTTGTGTTTCAGGTTGTGGAGGAGGGTGAGCGGAATGCCCTCGATCGTCCGGTCCATGAAAACCGCGGTGCCCGACACGCGGGGAGGAGAGTGCCGCGCGATCGACTCGAGAAAATCCGCATCCGAAAGCGCGCTCTCCTGGATTCGGTCGTAGAGGATCTTGCGCCCGCGCTGCCACGTCGTCATCAGCGTGAAGACGAACACCGCTGCGACGAGCGGGAACCAGCCGCCGTGCGCGACCTTGACGATGTTGGCTCCGAAGAAAGCAAGGTCGACAATGAGAAAGAGCCCCGAGAAGACGACCGCGCCGGCGAGGGGCCATCCCCAGAGCTTCCGCTCGACGACGAAGAGAAGCATCGTCGTGATGACCATCGTCGCCGTGACCGCGATTCCGTAGGCCGCGGCCATGTTGCTCGAGGTCTGGAAGCCGGCCACGAGCGCGATGCAGGACACCATGAGCGCCCAGTTGACCGCCGGGATGTAGATCTGGCCCCTCTCCCGCGCGGACGTGTGCTCGATCTTGAGACGCGGGATGTAGCCCAGCTGAACGGCCTGACTCGTCAACGAGAACACGCCCGATATGAGCGCCTGGGAGGCAATCACGGTGGCAGCGGTGGCCAGCCCGACGAGCGGATAGAGGGCCCATCCGGGAGCCATCCGAAAGAAAAGGGTCGAAGCCGCTTCGGGGGTGTGCAGCAGGAGCGCGCCCTGCCCGAAGTAGTTCAGGAGAAGCGCCGGCAGAACGATCACGAACCACGCGAGCCGGATCGGTCGCTTGCCGAAGTGGCCGAGATCCGCGTAAAGCGCCTCCCCGCCGGTGACGACGAGAAACACGGTTCCGAGCGTCAGAAAGCCTTGCACACGGTTCGTCGCGAAGAAATCAACCGCCCGTAGCGGGTTGATCGCGGCGAAGACGCGCGGCTCCCGGACCACGTGCGAAATCCCCAGAACGGCCAGGGTGACGAACCACAGGAGCATCACCGGGCCGAAGATCGCGCCGAGACCTCCCGTTCCCCGCTTCTGAAAAAAGAAGAGACCGAAGAGGATCGCGATCGTCGTCGGGAGCACGGCGCGCTCGAATCCGGGAGCGGCGAGCGTGATGCCTTCGACGGCGGAGAGCACCGAAATGGCCGGCGTGATGACTCCGTCTCCGTAGAGAAGCGCCGCGCCGAAGAGTCCGATCCCGACGAGCAGCCAGCTCGTTCCCCGCATCCCCTCGGATCGGGGCCGTACGAGAGACATCAGCGCGAGGATTCCCCCTTCGCCGCGGTTGTCCGCGCGCAGCACGAAGACCAGGTACTTGATCGAGATGACGACCACGAGCGCCCAGAAGATGAGCGAGAGAACTCCGAGCACGTTCGTCGGCGT
>JBKJVY010000159.1:0-2957 GCA_046717185.1 Thermoanaerobaculia bacterium | reverse complement strand
GGTCCCCCTGGCGCTCACGGGGGGTGTTATTGCCCTGTGGGTTCGGGGTATCCCGCTCTCCATCTCGGCGGCGGTGGGCTTCGTCGCCCTGTCCGGTGTCGCGGTCTTGAACGGGCTCGTCATGATCTCGTTCATCAACCGTTTGCGTCAGGACGGAGGGGCGCTCGAGCCGGCGATCATCGAGGGCTCGATCACGCGCCTCCGGCCCGTGCTGATGACGGCGCTCGTCGCCTCGCTGGGGTTCGTGCCGATGGCCCTGGCCGTCGGCACGGGCGCGGAGGTTCAACGACCTCTCGCGACGGTGGTTATCGGAGGAATCCTGTCCTCGACGTTTTTGACGCTTTTGGTCCTGCCGGTCCTGTACCGCATCTTCCATCGGGAGGCGACTCCGAGTACGGCAACGGAGCGGCGGCTCGTAACGGCTCCGGGCGAAGCGGCTCGGGCAGAGTTGTGACACCTCGGAGGGAGAAGGAATGATTCGATCAATCCGGCCTTTGCGCTTTCTCTTTTTGATCTGCGTCGCGGGTTCCGCACTCGCCCAGCCGCGGACGTTGTCTCTCGAAGAAGCAGTCCGTCTGGCCCAGGAGAACAATCCGGATGTTCGGTCACTGACGGGAGACGTGGACGCGGCGAGAGCGCGGCTCCGCGGCGCCTCTTTGCTTCTTCAGAACAACCCGTCGGTCAGCGCGGCAGCAGGACCCCGTTCCAGCGACGCCGGCAAGAGTCGCGACTCGAGCGTCCAGATCGTGCAGCCGGTCGAGATCGCGGGACAGCGCGGCGCCCGCATCGCCGCCTCGGAAGGGGCGCTCGACGCTACGCAGGCGCGCCTCCAAGCGCTTCGATCCGAGGTGACGGCGAGAGTCCGGGAGAGCTTCGGTCGCGCTCTGGCAGCCGAGCAAAAGCTCGCCCTCGCGAGCGAGACACGAGTGATCACTCAGCAGGGCGTGAGCGCGGCCGAAGAGCGGTTCCGGGCAGGGGCGGCGGCACTTCTCGAAGTCAACACCGCGCGCGTCGAGTTGGGCCGGGCCTCGCGCGGGCGGGCGGAAGCCGAACGGAGCCGTGCCGAAGCCATCGGCAGCCTCCGTCTCCTGGTCGGGCTCGACCCGTTTCAGGCGTTGGCGGTCCAGGGCGAGCTCGCGCCCGGCGCTCCAGGCGGGGACCCCGCCGCGATCGTGGCGCAGGCCCGCGCGAATCGGGCCGAGCTGACGGCCAGTCGCCGGGCGTTGGATGCGGCGAAGGCCGAGGCGCGGCTCGCCTCCAGGGAGTGGATCCCGAGTCCGAGGATCGGGGTCAGCTACGGCCATGAGGAGGAGTCCAACGCAACGATCGTCCAGGGCGTGCTGGCCTTCGATCTGCCGATCTTCAACCGGAACATCGCGGCTCGCGGGATCGCCGCCGCGCGCGTGCATCAAATGGAGGCCGAGCTCGAGGCTACCGAGCGCCGGGTCACCCAGGAAGTCTTGACGGCGCTGGCTCGCCTCGAAGCGGCCCGATCCGCGGCCGACGGCTACGCCGGCGACGTCGTCAAGGCCATGCAAGAGAATATGGAGCTGGCGAGCGAGTCCTACCGCGCCGGAAAGATCGACTTCCTGCAGCTCATCGTCATTCGTCGCCAGGCGATCGAAGCGCGGCGCGAGTACATAGACGTGCTCGAGGAGTTGAACGCCGCGCAGGCTTCGCTCGACCGCGCCGTCGGCCGGGCCTGGTAGGGGCCCGTCGCGTGAAGGCATCCGTGGCTGCCGGGAACAAACGCGGGTGGGACTTCGCTCCCTGCGTGAATTTCCCCTTCGGATGGGACGGCAAAGCCTACGGTGCGAGCTCGGTTTTGCCCCCGGAGCCCGATCGGTCGATTTGAGGCCCTCGCGTTCCGATCCAATCCTCCCGCTGTCGTCGGAAGGGCATCGAGAGAATCCGACCGATCGTGACGTCTTCCGGCGCCCTGTACGCGGGAACTCCGACGACGATCTTTTCCTGCGGCACCGAGAGCCTCACGGTCCTGTGCAGGTAATCCCAGCCCGAGAACAGGCTGGACCAGTTGCTGTCCGTCTCATTGCGCCAGTCGGAATGGTGGATGCCGTGCATGCGCGGAGTGACGATGAGCCGCACGAGGACTCGCTCGAGCCGGAGCGGCAGTCGCGTGTTGGAGTGGTGAAAAAGGATGGAGGCGACCAGTAGCGCGTGATAGGTCCAGATCGCGGCCGGCGAGGGTCCGATGACAATCACCTGCAGCACCCGCCACGCGATCGAGAGGGCGTGCTCACCGAAGTGGAACCGAAGCGCGGTCGAGGCGTCCATGTCCCGATCCACGTGATGCACCAGGTGGAACCGCCAGAAGAAAGGCACGACGTGGTTGATCCGGTGCCAGTGCCAGAGCGTGTAATCGAGCAACACGACGGCGAGAGCGATCCCGACTGCAGCGGGTAGCTCGACGAGGTTCAACAGACCGACACCGCGCCGTTCTGTCCATTGGACCAGGGGCATGAGGATCGGTGCCTGCAGGAGAGTGACGATCGCGAGGGAGAGCGCCCCCGTGGTGAAGTTGCGGACAGTCCTTCGCAGGCGCGGCTCGAGACGACGGCGCAACGGGCTCGCGGTTTCCACGGCAGCCATCGCCGTGAACCCCACCGCGAGGATCACGGCCCCGACCCAGAACGGCGGAACGGCTTTCAAGAGCGGTTCAGCATGTTCCAGCCGGGCGCGACAGTGCGAACGGTCAAGGGCGCCGCCGACTCCGAGCGATGAGCAGGGAAACCGCGAGAGCGCCGACCACAACCGGAGTCGCCAACATCCACGCGGAGCCCTGGAGAGGGCCGTGCGGATTCGGGAGCCTTGTGGGAGCAGACCTCCGACAGGACGGGGAGCAGCCGAGCCGCAGTGTATCATCCGTGCGCAATGTCTCGGAGAGCCGGAACCGCCGTCGTGCTCGCGCTCCTGATCTCGGCTGTCCCGACTATCGT
>JBKJVY010000158.1:0-3300 GCA_046717185.1 Thermoanaerobaculia bacterium | reverse complement strand
GCGGACGCGGCCTCGTAGGCGTATCCCTTCCCCCAGAACTTCGGGAGAAACGCAAATCCGATGTCCACGTCTTCCAGCCCGTCTCGCTTGACGAGGCCGCAGATCCCGATCGGAACGGAATCGTCCTCCCGGAGCGCCGTCGCGTAGAGCCCGAAACCCAGGCGCTCGTACATGTCGACCGGTCCCTTGACGATGTAGGTGCGCGCATCCTCGAGCGTTCGGACGCCCCGGTCCCCGATGAACCTCAGCCACGACGGCTCGTTCAGGAGTCCGAGCATGAAGGCGGCGTCCTCGCTGGTCAGCCTGCGAAGGATCAGCCGGTCCGTCTCGAGGACCGGTTCATGGCGCCTCAAACAGCGGCCGCGATCGGCCTCGCCGACCGTGCGAGGCGGGCTCCGAGCCATCCGGCGCCCAGAATCACGACGGGGCCGGCCACCCACATCCACGCGGGGTGAGGAATCGTGGCCAGGTTCACCAGGGCCGAGACCACGACGAGACCGGCCACGATCATCCCGTGAAGCAGCGGTGATCGGGGCGCCAGCCGCGCGGCGACCCAGCCGCCGGCGAGCGGCCCGAGGAACCACGCGAGCAGCAGGAAGAGAAAGGCGCCCGGCGGAAGCTGTGCCACCGCGGCGCGTATGGCCTCCGGATCCGTGAGGTCGACCCCGGGCGGGAGCGGGAAAATGTTGCTGCTCACGGCTTCGACCGCGAACACGACGATCCCGCACACGAGCCCGCCCGCCAGGACTGCCAGGATGCTCCGACCGATGCTGCGCATCACGTCACCTCTCTACTTCCGCACCACGTACCAGTTGTTCTGGATGTCGTGAGCGAGCTCGTGTTTCTCCACCGACGAGAACCCGGCGCGCTCGAGGTACTCCCTCGTCATCTCCTCGCCCCACATCGCCCCGAGCCCCTCTCCCCCCTGTGCGAGGGACACGGTCATACAGTGCATGCAGGACACCGTGTAGAGGAACGTGCCGATCGGATGGGCGAGATTGTTGGCGACGTGGCTCGAGCCTTTGATGTCCTGCATCAGGTAGACGCCGTCCGGCCGGAGCGCCCGATGGATGCCCTTCAGGACGTTCAACGGCCGGGCCTGATCGTGCACGGCATCGAACGTCGTGATGAAGTCGAACGACTCCGGTTCCGTCATTTCGTCGAAGCTGCTCAAATCGGCCGCCACAAACTCGATGTTGGTGAGACCGGCCGCCGACGCTTCGCGACGCGCGCTCCCGATCGCTTCCTCGGACAGATCCTTCCCGACGAATCGGCTTCTCGGGAAGAGCCCCGCCAATCGGATCATGACGCGACCCCGCCCGCAGCCGACGTCGAGAACCCGGATGCCGCTCGCCAGCCGATCCGCCAGGCCCGGCACGAGCGGAAGGATGTGAGACTCGAGGGCCGGCCCAACCGACTGGCCGCTGTCCTCGGCCATCACCTCGTGGAACCGCGGGAACTTCTCGTACGGGACGCCGCCCCCTTTCCGGAAGCACTCGAGGAGGTCGTCCTCCACGTTGCCCATCAGCGAGACGTACTGGGTGAAGACAGCGAAGTTGTCCGCCGCGGCGGCCCGGGTCAGGAAGGCCGCGTGCTCGGGCGGCAGGAGGAAGCGTTGTGACGTCGAGTCGACCTCGACAGCTCCCGCCGTCGCCATCGCCCCCAGCCACTCGCGCACGTACCTCTCATTCAACCCGGCTCGCGCCGCGATCTCCTCCGAGGTCATCGGCGGCTGATCTTTCAAAGCATCGAAGAGGCCCGAGCGGTGGCCGATCGAGGCCATCAGGCAGAACGAAGCGTCGTTCAGGGCGCCCAGGATGCGGTTCGCGAAGGCCTCGGCCTTCTTCGGGTCGAAGTTGGAGCCTGTGCCTGTCATGTGGGGTCACCTCGTCTATGAACGGGGGCCGAAAGCCACGATACGGCTCGCACTCCTCATTTCTTCAGGAACTCTTCGACGGCGGGGAAGAAAACTTCGGGCCTCTCGACCTGAGGAAAGTGCCCCGCGTCCGGCACGAGGACGAGCGTCGCGCCGGGAATCGACTGCGCGAAGACCCGCGCGCTCTCGACGGTCGACGGGATGCTCCTCTCGCCCTCGATGACCATCGCCGGCATCGTCAGGCGCCCGAGCTTCGGGCGGAAATCGAACGCGCCCAGGGACTCGAAGGTGGCCTTGTTGACGACGAAATAGTTGCGCACGCCTTCCGCCGGGGCATTGCACGAGCTGCCGCGGCGGCGAGCGGCGTTCTCGGGACGGAAGAAGAACTGTCGCAGATAGAGCGTGAAGAACTCCTTACAAACGGCGACGGGATCCGCGGCGTCGGGCATCGCTTTCGAAATGTCGGCGAGCCGCTCTCGGAATCCCATCTTCTCGTCGGAGTCGTTCATCCGCCGATCGAGGATCGCGCGCGTCGGCGGCATCGGTCCGACGAGAAGAAGCCTCTCGACGCGCGCGGGGTGCTCGGCGGCGTAAAGGGCCGCGAGGCCGGCGCCCCACGACTCGCCGACGAGCGTGAACCGATCGAAACGGAAGTGCGCGCGAACCGCCTCGAGATCGCGGACATGGTGCGCAGCGGTCAACTTCGCGGGATCCTTGACGATCTGGGATCGCCCGCCGCCGCGCTGGTCGTAAAGAATGATCGACCGCCCGGGGCTCGCGAGCCGCTCGAGGTCCGGCCAGAAGCCGTTCATGTTCGAGCCGGGACCGCCGTGGAGCACGACGAGGACGCGCTTGCCCCTGCCGATCCTTTTGAAGAAGAGCCGGACCCCGTCGTCGGCGAGCACGAAGCCCTGCTCCGATTGCGGCGCATCCTTCACGAGAGCCCCGGCCGTGAACCGGAGCGGCAAACGGAAGGGGGCCGAGCCCTCGGCGATCCTCCCTTCGAAAGCGAACGTCGCCGTGCCGTTTCTCGCCGGCCGATACGACCACGCCTCGTTCGGACAGACGCCCGTTCCCATGCCCCGCAGCTTCGCCGGCCAGGCTCGGCGGGGCAACCCGGCACGCTCGGCGCGCGCGTCCAGGACGAGAGCGGTCAGCTCCGCGTCGATCAAGTGACGGCGCCAGCGCAGAAAACTGTCGAGGAGGCTCGTCGCGGCAACGCTTGCCTCCCCCTGTGCGGCGCGGTCCCACGTTTCCTGCAGCTTCTCGGGAGTCCAGGAGCAGAGGTCCTCCTCCTGAAACCGAGCGGCCACGTTCCGGAGAATTCGACCGAACGCGCCCCTCTCTCCCGTAAGGTCCTGCACGTCCGAAGACGTCTGCCACTCCTGGTTCTGGAAGGCCGCGCGGAACGCGGAGTACAGGTT
>JBKJVY010000157.1:0-2935 GCA_046717185.1 Thermoanaerobaculia bacterium | reverse complement strand
CGAGCAGGTCGACCGCGTTCGCGCGCACACCGATTGAAATTGCCAGCCGCCGGTCCCGCGCGTCGAGCGCCCGGTCGATCGCCCGGTCGAGGGAGTCCTCGCGGTGGTCCAGGTAGCGCGTCCGGAGGCGCCGGTCGATGCGCTGGCCGTCCACCTCGGCGATGAGGGCCGTCCCCCCGTTCATCGTGGCGGCGAGCGGCTGCGCGCCTCCCATCCCGCCCAGGCCCGCCGTGACGACAAGCCGTCCGGAGAGGTCGCCGCAAAACTCTTTTTCGGCGGCGGCGGCGAACGTCTCGAACGTTCCCTGGAGGATCCCCTGCGTGCCGATGTAGATCCAGGAGCCCGCCGTCATCTGCCCGTACATGGTCAAGCCCGCCGCCTCGAGCCGGCGGAACTCGTCTCCCGTCGCCCATGCCGGAACGAGGAGCGAGTTCGCGATGAGAACGCGCGGCGCGTCCTCGTGCGTCTCGAACACTCCGACGGGCTTCCCGGACTGAACGAGGAGCGTCTCGCTCGCCGACAGCCGCGTGAGCGTTCGGACGATCGCGTCGAAGCACTCCCAGTTACGCGCGGCCTTCCCGGTACCGCCGTATACGATGAGCTCGTCCGGCTTCTCGGCGACCTCGGGATCGAGGTTGTTCTCGAGCATCCGGAGCGCGGCTTCCTGTTGCCATCCGGAACATCGCAGGTCGGTTCCCCGGGCCGCGCGGACGACACGGGGGCCCGAAACAAGGGCAGGCACAGGAACATCGTAGACGGGAAACGGGAAACGGGAAACGCCGGCGCTCCCCCCGTACCTGTCATCCCGAGCGAAGCGAGGGATCTGGGCCCAGATTCCTCGTCGCTTCGCTCCTCGGAATGACAGGGGAAAGGCCGCTCGGAATGAGGGGGAAAGGCGCTCCTCGGAATGACAGGGAAAGGCGCAGCTTCCCGGCTATTTCAGCGTTGCAATGTTCCGCGAGAGGACCTCGCTGTCCAGGAACGAGCGTGCCGCCATGAGGTCCGGAGAGAGCTCGCGGTCTGCGCTCCACGCCGCCACGACGTTCCGGAAAGCGCGGCGTACCCGTTCGATCGGGCGCGAGGAGCGGAGCGGACGCAGAAACTCCATCGCCTGAAACGCCACGGTCAGCTCGATCGAAATCACGAGCGCGAGGTTCTCGACGATCTGCGCGAGCTTGCGCGCCGCGATCGGCGACATCGAGACATGGTCCTCCTTCGCCGCGGACGTCGGGATCGAGTCGACGGAGGCGGGATGCGAAAGCGTCTTGCACTCGGAGACGAGCGCCGCCGCCGTCACCTGGGCCATCATCAGGCCGGAGTGGATGCCTCCCTCCTCGACGAGGAAGGCGGGCAGGTCCGACAGCGCGGGGTTGACGAGCTTCTCGATCCGCCGTTCCGAGATCGACGCGAGGTCCGTGGCCGCGATCGCCGCGTAGTCGAGGACGAGCCCGACCGGCGCGCCATGGAAGTTGCCTCCGGAGATCACGTCACCGGTCTCCGCGAAGACGAGAGGGTTGTCGGTGGCGCTGTTCATCTCGCGCTCGAGCACGACCCGCGCGTGCTCGAAAGCGTCGCGTACCGCGCCATGTACCTGAGGCATGCAACGGAGCGCGTAGTTGTCCTGCACCCGGCCGCAGCCGCGGTGCGACTCACGGATCTCGCTCCCCGCGAGCAGGGCTCGGAGATTTCTCGCGCTCGCGATCGCGCCCGGATGGGGACGGGCGCGGATCACCCGGGGATCGAAGGCCGCGTCGGACCCGCGAGCCGCGTCGAGAGAGGCGGCGCCAGCGAGGTCGGCGACGCGGCAGAGGCGCAGCGCCCGGGCGAGGGCGAGTCCGCCGACGGCGACCGACATCTGCACGCCGTTGACGAGAGCGAGGCCTTCCTTCGCCTCGAGAGAAACTGGCTCGATGCCGGCGAGCTTGAACGCTTTCGCCGCGGCAACGACGCGGCCCCGGTAGCGGACGAATCCCTCCCCCGTCAGGCCGAGAGCGAGATGGGCGAGCGGCGCGAGGTCCCCCGAGGCTCCGACAGAACCCTGCGAGGGGACTATGGGGAGAACGTCCGCGTCGAGCATCGCGAGAAGCGTCTCGACCGTCCGGACGCGGACACCGGAGCGCCCGGCGGCGAGCGCGTTCGACCGCAGCACGATCATGGCGCGCACCGCCTCTTCGGGCAGGGGCGCCCCGACGCCTGCGGAGTGGCTACGGATCAGGTTCTGCTGGAGCTCCTTCAAACGGTCGCGCGGGATGGCGACGTCGGCAAAGCGCCCGAAGCCGGTCGTGATCCCGTACACGCGGTCTCCCCTCTCGACCACGCGCTCCACCGTCTTTCGGGACGCGGCCATCGCCCGCCGAGCCAGGGGCGCGAGCCGGACGCGCATTCCTCCGCGGGCGACCGCGACGAGGTCGTCGAGGGTCAGTCGTTCGCCCGAAAGGAGAAGACGGCGCACGTCAGGAAGCTATCAGCTGATAGCTTTCCGTACCATGAAAGTCGCGGCCGTCCTCGGCGGCCAGTGGGGAGACGAGGGAAAGGGGAAGGTCGTCGACCTTCTCGCCGACCGCTTCGAAGTCGTTGCGCGCTATCACGGCGGCCACAACGCGGGTCACACGGTCAAGTTCGCCGACCGCCACTTCGCGCTCCACCTCCTGCCGGCGGGCATCGTTCGCGGCGCGACGGCCGTGATCGGCCCGGGGGTCGTCGTCGACCCCGACGCGCTCCTGTCCGAGATCGCCCTCGTCGAGGAGGCGGGGATCCGCGTGGACGGGCGGCTCATGCTCTCCGACCGTGCGACGGTCATCCTCCCCTGGCACCGGCTCCTCGACGCGGCGCGCGAGAAAGCGGCCGGGGAAGGAAAGATCGGGACGACTCTCCGCGGAATCGGCCCGGCCTACGAGTCGGTCGCGTCCCGCAAAGGGATCCGCGTCGCCGACCT
>JBKJVY010000156.1:0-7077 GCA_046717185.1 Thermoanaerobaculia bacterium | reverse complement strand
TTTTTCGGCGGCGGCGGCTTCAGAACCGCGGCGACCGGGATCGAGCGGGCCCCGTTCTTTCCGACCGCTCGGACCGCGAAGAAACGGTTGTCGGTCGAGACCCCGGTGAGTACCGTCTCTCCCGGTGTCGCGGCGAAGGAGTGGACCGACCATCGGGGATCGGTCGTTTCCCGCCAGAGGATCTCGAAACCGGCGCGCTCCCCGTCTTCCGGCGCGCTCCACGCGACCTTCGCGTCGGGCGAGACGCCCCCCGACACCTCCACCGACCCGGGGGGCGCCGGGGCGAGAGCGAGCCGCCGAAGCACCTCGGCGTTTGCGCGCGCGACGTTGCCCAGGAACCGGAAGTTCAGGAACTTGACGAGGTCGCCGTACTCGCGGCCGTTTTCGGTCCGCGGCGTCTGGTGCTCGTGGTCGTAATTCTCCAGCGGCTCGGTGAACCGCACCGCGGGAAGCCCGGCCTCGACAAACGGACGGTGATCGCCGCCGCGGCCCAGCCGGTCGAGGCGAAACACCATTCGCACCGCGTCGCGCCCGGCGACCTCTTCCACCGTGCGTGCGAGGTCGCGGGAAGGCGAGTCCACGCCGTCGGGGCCTCCGCCCGAAAACACGCGCACGCGATGAGGCCCGCCGGGAGCGAAGTCCGCGCCGACGATGTCGTTGTTGAGAAACCCGCCCACTTCGTAGCCCTGCTCCTTCACGTACTCGAGGAGGCGCTTGCCGCCGAGGAGCCCCTGCTCCTCCCCCGAGATCGCCGCGAAGAGGAGCGTCGCCCGGAACGTGCGCGGCGCCAGGAGCCGCGCACACTCGACCGCCACGGCGACGCCGGACGCGTCGTCGTCCGCGCCGGGCGCGTCGGATTCGGAGTCCATAACGGTGGAAGGCATCGAGTCGTAGTGACCGGCGACGAGAAACACGCGTCGGGAGAGCGCCCCTTCGCTCCCGGGCAGGAACGCGAGCACGTTCTCGAGGCGCGCGGGCACGTCGCGGGTGCGGGGGCCCGTCGCCTCGAAGCGGTCGACGCGGACGTCGAGACGGCCGCCGCTCGACTCCGCAATCCGACGCAGCCTCGCGACGAGCCGGTCGCGCCCGCATCCGATCCCGCGTTTGGGGTCCTCCCAGGAGGAGAGCGAGTGCCGCGTGCCGCAGCCGGCGAGATCTTCCACCGTCGCGCGCAGGGCCGTCTCGTCGACCGACGCCCGCGAGATCGTTCCCGGAGGCGCGGGCGCGACTTTCGGCGCCGGACGATTTGCGCGGGCCTCGGGGGGATCGCCGGACGCCGGCGCACGCGCCGAAGTCGTAAGCGTGAGCGCGGCGAGCGCGACCGCGAGTTTGACTGCCCGAAATCGCTCTGCTAGCGTCCTCGCCGCCACATGCCCCTCCGCAAGTTCTCGATTGGTCCGGCCGGAGAAGAAGTCTATCCTCGCCTGGTGGACGAGCTCGCGGAGAAGCTCGACGATCCCGCGCAGGACCGCAACGTCGTCGTGCGCGAAGCGCTCTCCTCCCTCTACCTCGGCCGCGTCGTCGCGTGGGAGGACGCCGCTGCGGACCGGTCTGCTTCCCTCGCCGCGAGGGCGCTCGTTGCCTCCTTCGACCCGCGCAACGCAACGCTCGAAGCGGAGTACTACCGCGACCTCGACCCCGAGAAGTGGGCGCCGGTCAAACCGCTCCTCTGGTTCTGGCAGATGTTCGACCACTCGCCGGTCGGGCGCAACGTCCGGCTCGGGACGAAGATGCGTGCGATGCTCGCGCCTCGTGTTTTCCGGCGGTGCGGGCGCGGCGTGCGGATATTCCACGACGTGGAGTTCTCGTTCGGATACAACCTGTCGGTCGGGGACGACGTGACGATCCACCGAAACGTGCTCATCGACGACCGGGGCGAGGTCGTGATCGGGAACGAAGCGTCGATCTCCGACTACGCGAACATCTATTCGCACTCCCACGCGATCGAGGACATTCACGATATCCGACTCGGCCGAACGGTGATCGGAGACCGCGTCCGGGTGACCTACCACGCGGTCGTGCTGTCGGGCGTCGAGATCGGGCCCGACGCGATGGTCGGGTCGATGGGCGTGGCCTCCCGGCGGATCCCGCCCGGCGTCATTGCGGCGGGTATTCCGGCGAAGCCGATCGGGGAGAAAAAAGTGAAGGTCCAGAGTCCCTAGTCCCTGGGACTATCCTTCCCTCGTGCTTCGCCGCCTCACGGTCAGGAACCTAGCGATCGTCGAGGACATCGCCCTCGAGCTCGGTCCGGGCCTGACCGTCATTACGGGCGAGACGGGCGCGGGGAAGTCGATTCTCGTCGATGCCCTGGCGCTCCTCGCGGGGGGGCGCGGCTCCGCGGACCTCGTCCGGCGCGGGGCGGACCGGCTCGTCGTCGCCGGAGAGTTCGGCGGAGATCGCGCCCTGCACGACATCCTCGCCGAGGCGGGGCTTCCCTACGGCGACCCGCTCCTCGTGCGGCGCGAGCTCGCGGCCGACGGCCGCGGCCGGGCCTTCATCGAGGACGAGCCGGCCGCGATTCGAACGCTCGCGAAGATCGGCGAGCGGCTCATCGCGATCCAGGGTCAGAACTCGGATCGGGAGCTGACGGACCCGGAAGCTCCGCTGGAGCTTCTCGACGGGTTCGCCGGCGCGGGCGAAGAACGGGAGGCGGTTGCCCGCACGGCGACGGCCTGGGCCTCGAGCCGCGAGGTTCTGGAGACTCTCGAATCGTCGCGGCGCGACCGATCGGCCCGCCTCGAGACGATCGAGTTCCAGATCGACGAGATCGAGGCGGCATCGCCGGACGAGAAAGAGGACGAAGACCTGGCGCTCGAGCGGGAACGGCTCCTGCACAGCGACCGGATCCGCCGCGCAGGCGAAGCGGCACTCGCGGCTCTCTCGGAAGGGGAGGACTCGGCGGCCGACCGTCTGGGAGAGGCGGCCCGCGCCTTCGCTGAGCTCGCCGCGATCGACCCGCGCGAGCGCGTGCGTCTCGAGGAGACCGAGGATCTGAAGCGGCGGATCGCCGACCTCGCGGCGGGGGCGCGCGATACGGCCACCGGGATCGAGTCGGACCCCGATCGGTTGGCGGCGATCGAGTCGCGTCTCGAGAAGCTCTCGCGCGTCAAGCGCAAATACGGCCCGACGCTCGGCGACGCGCGGTCGCTCCTCGAGCGGCTTCGCTCCGAGCGCGACGAGCTCGCGAACATCGAGGATGCGCTCGACCGCCGCAAGCGCGAGGAAGAAAAGATCGGGAGCTCCTACCGGTCGGCCGCGGCGGCGCTCACGGTGAAGCGAACCGAGGCCGCGCCGCGCTTCTCCGCGGCCGTTGAGCGAGAGCTCGGCTCCCTCGCCCTCGAGAAGGCGCGCTTCCGCATCGCGCTCGACGCGGTGGCGGAGGATGGTCCCCGCAGGGCGGGTCGCGAGCGCGCGTCGCTTCTCTTCCAGCCGAACCCTGGAGAGCCGGAGCTCCCGATCGAGAAGATCGCCTCGGGCGGCGAGCTCTCCCGGCTCCAGCTCGCGGTTCAGTCGGTCGCCGCGGCGAAGGGGGCGCGCCGGCGCACGCTCGTCTTCGACGAAGTGGACGCGGGAATCGGCGGGCGCACCGCGGAGTCCGTCGGAAGAAAACTGAAGTCCCTCGCCGCTCGAAGCCAGGTCTTCTGCGTGACCCACGTCCCCCAGATCGCCGCGCTCGCGGACCGCCACTTCATCGCCGAGAAGAGCGAGGCGGGCGGCCGGACGGTCGCCTCCGTGCGGCTTCTCGAAGGGAAGGAGCGGGTCGCAGAGATCGCTCGGATGCTCGCCGGCGAAAAGGTTCCGGAGACCGCGGTTCGCCACGCGCGAGAGCTCCTCGCGCAGGCGGGAACCCTCACCCCGACCCTCTCCCAAAGGGAGAGGGAGTAAAG
This sequence comes from Thermoanaerobaculia bacterium, assembly GCA_046717185.1. GTDB lineage: Bacteria > Acidobacteriota > Thermoanaerobaculia > UBA5066 > Gp7-AA6 > Gp7-AA6. The sequence goes on along the minus strand of JBKJVY010000156.1, from coordinate 3,190 downwards.
TCGTGCCGGCCGACGAGCGGCACTCCCGCTCGGTGCTGTTCCCCGGCATCGGCGCCGAAGGACAGGACCGGATCAGCCGGTTCCGCGTCGCGATCGTCGGGGTCGGCGCCGTCGGCGCAGCGGCGGCCGAGTTCGCGGCCCGGTCGGGAGTCGGCACGCTGACCCTGATCGACCGCGACGTCGTCGAAGAGTCAAACCTCTCGCGCCAGCTCCTCTTCGACGCGGCCGATGCGGAACGGGTGGCGCCGAAGGCCACGGCGGCGGCGGAAAGGCTGGGGGCGGTCGCGCCCGGTGTCGCGGCGCGCGGAGTCGTCCTCGACCTCACGCCGGAAAACGCGCGGGAGATCCTCTCTGGCCACGACCTCGTGCTCGACGGATCCGACAACTTCGAGACGAGACTCCTCGTCTCGGACGCGGCGCGCGCACTCGGCCTTCCCTCGATTTACGCGGCCTGCGTGGGGGAGGACGGGCTCGTCGCCGTCTCGCTCCCCGGCCGGACGCCCTGCCTGCGCTGCTACCTCGAGTCGCTTCCTCCCGCCGGCTCCGGACCGACGTGCGATACCGCGGGCATCGTCCCGACGCTCCCGCCGCTCGTGGCGTCGCTCGCGGTGACGGAAGCGCTCCGCGTCGCGACGGGGCTCACGGCGTCTCCCGGGGTGCTCTCCGTCCGCGTCTGGGAGGAAGGCTTCCGCTCAACCCGTTCCTTCGTCGAGGCGCGGCCCTCGGCTTCCTGCCCCGTCTGCTCCGGAGCGCGATACCCCGCGCTCGAGGGGGAGGGAACGGCTGAGGTCGTGAAGCTCTGCGGGCGGCGCTCCGTCCAGGTCGCGCCCTCCGGCCGGGCGCGGCCCGACTTCGATTCGCTCGAAGAGCGTCTCGCGCGCGTCGGCCGGGTGCGGCGCTCGCCGCAGCTCCTGAACGCCGACGTCGGTGACGTGAGCCTGACGATCTTCGCGGACGGGCGGTGCGTCGTGCGCGGAACCGAGGACACCGGGCGCGCTCGGCGCCTCTACGACCGCTACGTCGGAACGTGACCGGAGGCCTGCCCGCGCTCACGAGGCTGGCGGACCTCCTCGCGTCGGGTCCGGACCTTGCGCGGCTTGCCGGACTCCTCGCCGCGGACGGCGTCGCCGCGATTCCGACCGACACGTTCTACGCCCTGGCCACCGACCCGGCGAGCGAGAGGGGGGTCGCCCGCATCTTCGAGATCAAGGGGCGCGGCGAAGGACAGCCGCTCCTCGTGCTCTTCTCGGAGAGGGCGCACCTCGACCGCCTCGGCATCGAGGCCCCAGCGGAGACGCTCGAACTGTTTTTTCGTCTGTGGCCCGCTCCCCTTACGGCCATCTTCCCGGTTCGCGCCACGCTCGCCGCTTCGCAGGGCGGCCGGACGCTCGCGGTGAGGATGCCGGCGGTCCCGGCGATACGAGAGCTTTTGACGCGCGTGGGCCCCCTGACCGGCACGAGCGCGAACCGGTCGGGAGAGCCGCCGCTCGCCGACCCCGACGACGTGGCGCGCGCGCTCGGCGCCGGTATCGACATCCTCGTCGACGGCGGCCGGACGCCAGGAGGGCTGCCGTCCACGATCGTCGACGCGACCGGACGAGAGCCGCGCGTCGTCCGCCCCGGCGCGTTCGCCTGGCCTCCCGGAAGCTCGGACCGGCGGTAGCCGCGGGTTATCCTTTCCGAAGCCGTGTCTCTCGATCCCGGTACCCGACTCGGTCCCTACGAGATCGTCTCGCGCATCGGTGCGGGCGGAATGGGGGAGGTTTACCGCGCGCGCGACTCGCGGCTCGACCGGGACGTCGCCATCAAGGTGCTGTCGGACGCCGTCGCGGGGGATCCCACGGCCCTTGCCCGCTTCGAGCGCGAAGCGAAATCGGTGGCCGCCCTCTCCCACCCGAACATCCTCGCCATCCACGACGTCGGCCGCGAAGCGGACGTTTCCTTCGCCGTCATGGAGCTCCTCGAGGGGGAGTCGCTCGCGGAGCGCATCGCGCAGTCAAAGCTGCCCTGGCGCCGGGCGGCCGCGATCGGCATCGAGATTACCGAAGGCCTGTTCGCGGCGCACGCGAAGGGGATCGTCCACCGCGATCTGAAGCCAGCGAACGTCTTCGTGACCTCGGATGGACGGGTGAAGATCCTCGACTTCGGAATCGCGCGTGCTGCGAGCCTTCCCTCGGCCGGCGAGAGCTCGGTGGCGACGGTAGCGGGAGGGACGAGTCCGGGCACGGTCCTCGGTACGGTCGGGTACATGTCGCCGGAGCAGGTTCGCGGAGCTCCCGCCGACGCGCGCAGCGACGTCTTCTCACTCGGCTGCGTCCTCTACGAGATGGTTACCGGGCGGCGGGCTTTCGCGCGCGAGACCGCGGCGGAAACGCTCACCGCCATTCTGCGGGAGGACCCGGAGCCGCTCGCCGTCTCGGCGGAAGGAGTTCCTCTCGAGCTCGACCGGATCGTGGGCCACTGTCTCGAGAAGAACCCGGCAGAGCGGTTCCAGTCGGCGCGCGACCTTGCGTTCAACCTTCGAGCGGCGCTGACGAGCTCCGCGGCAACGCAAACCTCGCCGATTGCACCCCGTCCCCCGCGGCGCCGAGCCGTCTGGCTGGGAGGCGCCATCGGCCTTCTCGTTCTGGTCGTCGGAGGTCTCGTCCTGCTTCAGCGCCGCGGCGCCCGCCCGGGAGCACCCGGCGATGCGGCGACGGTCGCTGCGCCGCGCATCGCGTCGCTCGCCGTCCTCCCGCTCGAAAACCTCTCCGGCGACCCGTAGCAGGAGTATTTTGCCGACGGCATGACCGAGGCGCTGATCACGGACCTGGCGAAAATCCAGGCGCTCCGGGTCATCTCCCGAACGTCGGTCATGCAGTACAAGGGGGTCAGGAAGCCGCTCCCCGAGATCGCCAGGGAGCTCGGCGTGGAGGGGATCGTCGAGGGCTCCGTCCAGCGCGCGGGCGACCGGGTGCGGATCACGGCGCAGTTGATCGAGGCCGCGACCGACCGGCATCTCTGGGCCGAAAGCTATGAGCGTGACTCGCGGGACGTGTTCGCGCTGCAGAGCGACGTCGCGCAGGCAATCGCGCGGGAAATCCGCGTGACCCTGTCGCCGGAGGAGAAGACGCGTCTTGCGAGCTCCCGGCCGGTGAATCCCGCCGCCCACGAGGCGTACCTGAAGGGGCGTTACTGGCAGCTCAAGTTC
>JBKJVY010000155.1:0-4757 GCA_046717185.1 Thermoanaerobaculia bacterium | reverse complement strand
CCGCCGGCACGGCGGGTTCACCGCTTTCGTCGAGGGGTGGGGGCTGTACTCCGAGAGCCTCGGCGAGGAGATGGGCTTCTACTCGGACCCGTACTCGAAGTTCGGCCAGCTCACGTACGAGATGTGGAGGGCGGTCCGGCTCGTCGTCGACACGGGGATGCACGCTTTCGGATGGAGCCGGCAGCGAGCGATCGACTACATGAAGGCGAACACGGCGAAGACCGAGCACGACATCACCGTCGAGATCGACCGGTACATCGTGTGGCCCGGGCAGGCGCTCGCGTACAAGACCGGGGAGCTCAAGATCAAGGAGCTCCGCGCGCGGGCGCAAAAGGAGCTCGGCGAGCGGTTCGACGTGAGGAAGTTCCACGACGCGGTGCTCCTCGCCGGGGCTCTGCCGCTCGACCTCCTGGAGAAGCGGGTGGAGGGATGGATTGCGAAGGAGAAGGCGGGCGGGCTGAAGCCCACACCGCGGGCAGCCGCCTCCAACTGAGTCAGCCGTCAGTCGGTTAGCGGCCCCTGTTCTCGGAACGTCCTGTCTGACCGTTCGGTCAGATAAAGGTTCCTTTCTTTCTCAAAACAAAGAGGCTTAGACTGTTCCGAAAATGGAACAGCCGGACACTTTTTCGGCACCGGAGCTCACACACGCGCACGTTGCCCTGACGGTCAACGGCGAAAGGGTTGAAGTGGCGTTCGCGCCCCACAAGACCCTGCTCGAAGTGCTTCGCGAAGACCTGCGGCTGACCGGCACGAAGCATGGCTGCGAGCTGGGGGAGTGCGGGACCTGCGCGGTCCTCGTCGACGGGAAGCCCGTGCTCTCGTGCCTCTACCTCGGGCTCGAGTGCGAAGGGCGGCGCGTCGAAACCGTCGAGGGGATGGCTGGATCGTCCGGTCTCCACCCGCTGCAGAAGGCGTTCGCGGATCTGGGCGCCGCGCAGTGCGGCTACTGCACGCCCGGGATTCTCCTGACGGCGCAGGCGCTCCTCGCCGCCCATGCGAACCCGACACGCGACGAGGTCAAAGAGGCCCTCTCCGGAAACCTTTGCCGCTGCACTGGCTACGTGAAGATCTTCGAGGCTGTCGAGCTCGCCGCGGCGTGGATGCGCGGCGAAGACATGCAGCCCCGGGCGGAGTCTCTCTATGGATCGGACTTCGATCACTCGGGGCTCCTCCCGGTATTGAAGACATGACCCGAACGCGAACCAGAATCGTCGGACGTCCCTACCCCAAGGTCGACGCCGCGGCGAAAGTCACGGGCCTCACGAAATTCGCCGACGACCTCGACTTCCCCCGGATGCTCCACTGCAAAATCCTCCGGTCGAAAATGGCCCACGCCCGCCTCCTGCGCGTGGACGCGTCGGGAGCGCTGGCGCGCCCGGGGGTCGTCGCGGTCGCGACCGGCCGGGACCTTCCCATCGCCTTCGGCATCCTCCCTGTCTCACAGGACGAGCACGCGCTTGCCGTCGATCGCGTGCGGTTCGTCGGAGACGCGATTGCCGCAGTGGCCGCGGTCGACGAAGACGCCGCGTTCGACGCGCTCGCCGCGATCGAGGTGGAGTACGAGCCCCTGCCGCCCATCGGCTCGATCGACGAAGCCGTCGCGCGGCCGGAGCCGCGCATTCACGACTACGGCGATCAGGGGAACTTCCACAAGCTCGTCTCGATGGAGTTCGGCGACACCGAGCGCGGATTCGCCGAAGCCGACCGCGTTTACGAAGACCTCTTCTTCTACGAGGGCAGCACGCACCTTCCGCTCGAGCAGCACGCGGCCGTCGCCGACTTCGGCCCGGACGGCAAGCTCACCGTCTGGTCCTCCACGCAGACGCCCCACTACGTACACCGCGCTCTCTCGAAGGTCCTTTCGATGCCCGCTTCGCGGATCCGCGTGATCGCGACGCCGAACGGCGGCGGGTTCGGCGGCAAGTCCGATCCCTTCAGCCACGAGATCGTCGTGGCGCAACTCTCGCGCGCGACCGGCCGCCCCGTGAAGATCTGCCTCACTCGCGAGGAGGTCTTTTACTGCCACCGCGGGCGCCATCCGACGCTCATGCGAGTGAAGACGGGCGTCCGGAAGGACGGCGCGCTCACCGCGATGCACTTCCAGACGGTGCTCGACGGCGGCGCTTACGGCTCGTACGGCGTTGCCTCGACCTACTACACGGGCGCCCTCCAGACCGTGACCTACAGGGTGCCCGCGTACCGGTTCGACGGTGCGCGCGTGTTCACGAACAAGCCGCCGTGCGGCCCGAAGCGGGGACACGGCACACCTCAGCCCCGGTACGCCCTCGAAGTGCAGCTCGACAAGATCGCGTGCGACCTCGGGCTCGATCCCGCCGAGATGCGCAAGGCCCACCTCGTGCCGCCGAACTCGACCACTGCCAACTTCCTCACGATCGGCTCGATGGGACTCGGGGCCTGCATCGACAAGGTGATCGACGCTTCGGGATGGCGAGCGCGGCGTGGAAAGCTCCCCGCCGGCCGCGGCCTCGGCCTCGCGTGCTCCTCTTACATCTGCGGCGCGGGACTCCCGATCTACTGGAACTCGATGCCGCAGTCGGGCGTGCAGCTGAAGCTCGACCGGGGGGGCGGCGTGACGGTCTTCTGTGGATCGACCGACATCGGGCAGGGGAGCGACTCCGTGCTCGCTTACGTCGTGGCCGAGGTTCTCGGGATCGATCCGTTCGACATTCGCGTCGTCACGGCGGATACGGATCTGACGCCGGTCGACCTCGGCTCGTACTCCTCGCGCGTGACGCTCATGACGGGCAACGCCGCCGTGCAGGCCGCGGAGCGGGCGCGCGAGCTCCTCGTCGAGGCCGCGGCGTCGAAGCTCGCCGTCCCCGGAACGCGGGTGGGTCTCGCGGAGGGAAGGGTTTTCGACGTGGAGGACCCGGAGAACGGGATGGCGTTCGCGGATGCGGTCGTGCTCGCCGAGGCGAAGTTCGGGACGATCGGAACGGTTGGGTCGTACCGGCCGCCCCCCTCCGCCGGGCGCTATCGCGGAGCGGGCGTCGGGCCGTCGCCGGCCTACTCCTACTCCGCGGCGGTCGTCGAAGTGGATGTCGACCCGTCGACCGGCATTTACACCGTCCCGAAAGTGTGGATCGCGCACGACGTCGGGAAGTGCATCAACCCCGTCCTCGTCGTCGGACAGGTCGAGGGGTCCGTCTACATGGGACTCGGCGAGGCCATGATGGAAGAGATGGCGTACCGGTCCGGCGTCAACGGAAACGTCGTTCACAAGTTCCCGTCGATGCTCGAATACAAGAGCCCGACGACCAAAGAGATGCCGGACGTGTTCACGTTCCTCGTGGAAGACCCCGATCCGAACGGCCCGTTCGGCGCGAAGGAGGTCGGACAGGGGCCGATGCTTCCCATACCTCCCGCCGTCGCCAACGCGATCCACGACGCCGTCGGAGTGCGCGTGGACGAGATCCCCGTCACCCCGGAGAAAGTTCTCGCCGCGCTCAAGGCAAAGGCCGCCGGGAAGGCGCCGCGGTTCGGTCCCACGAGGTTTCCCGAGATCCCGTATCCGGTTCCAATGCGCGTCCCGACGCCCGAAGAGGGTGGGGACGGCCGAGCTCTCGAAAGTGTCGCGACCGGCGCGGGCGGGGTTCGCTGATGCCTCGTCTGTCATCCCGAGGAGCGCAGCGACGAGGGATCTCGCGAAGGGACACCAGATCCCTCTCTTGCCGCGGCTCCGCCGCGGCGGCGCGCGGGATGACAGGGCAGGTTGTTCGCCGATGATGAGGCTTCCAAAATTCCGCTACTACGCGCCGCGCACGGTCGCGGAGGCGGTGGAGATCCGCTCCGACGCCGGCCCCGACGGCGCCTACGTCGCCGGCGGAACGGACCTGTACCCGAACATGAAGCGGCGGCAGCAGACCCCGAAGGTCCTCGTCGGCCTGTCCCGGGTGCGCGAGCTCGCGCACACGGGCGAGCGGAGCGGTGGGATGGCTCTCGGGGCGGGGCTCCTTCTCTCCGACGTCGAGCACGATGCCCGCGTTCGCGCGGCGTACCCGGGTCTCGCCCACGCCGTCTCGGTGATCTCGACGCCGCTGCTTCGAAACATGGGCACGCTCGGCGGGAACCTCCTCCTCGACACGCGCTGCAACTACTACGACCAGAACTACGAGTGGCGGCAGGCGATCGACTTCTGCATGAAGAAGGACGGGACGATCTGCTGGGTCGCCCCCGGATCCCCGAAGTGTCTCGCCGTCCAGTCGGCCGACACCGTACCGGTGCTGATCGCGATGGGCGCTCGGGCGCTTCTCGTTTCGCGGGAGGGGGAGCGCGAGATCGCCATCGAGGACCTCTACCGCAACGACGGGATCGACTACGTCACCAAGCGTCCGGACGAGCTCCTGACGGCGGTTCTCCTCCCTCGACCGAACGGCTGGCAGGCCAGCTACCGCAAGCTCCGCCGGCGAGGGGCCTTCGACTTCCCGGTGCTCTCGGTCGGCGCCGCGGTCTGGCGGGAGGGAGAGACGGTGACCGCCGCGCGCCTGGTCTTGGGCGGTGTCGCGTCGGCGCCCCTGCGCCTCTCCGCGGCGGAGGCCGTCCTGACCGGTCGGCCGCTCGACGATGAGTCGATCGCGGCTGCCGCCTCGGCCGCCTCCGGCCCGTCACGGCCGATGGACAACACCGACTACTCGTTCCTCTGGCGCAAGGAGATGACCGGACGATTCGTGGTCGCCGCGTTGAGAGACCTGATCTAGTATTTGCCTTGGACCCTGGGTGCTTGCGCGGTCGATTCG
>JBKJVY010000154.1:0-2959 GCA_046717185.1 Thermoanaerobaculia bacterium | reverse complement strand
AGCGGGAAGTCCGTATCGAGAGCCTCGTAGATCCAGTGCTTCCTGTCGATCTCCACGGACCCGGCATTCGGGTCGTGCGAGAAGGTCGTGATGCCGATGTTGTAGTCGGTGCCGTGGTCCGTGACGAACTGCTTGATGACCCGCTTCGCCGAACCCAGCTTGCTCGCGGGAGAGTCGCCGTCGCCGTCCCACGTGCTCGTCGCGGTCCCTGTGAAGCTGATCGTCTGCGTCATCGTCTGGGAGTTCCCGAAGACGATCAAGAGGTTCGGCGGCACCTTCTCGCCGACCGGCCGGAGGAAGTCCTTGTCGTCGGCGCCGGCGGGAACCGCGGTCAGAAGGACGAGAAGGAGAGACGCGAGGACTCGGAGGCGTGAAATCATCTTTTTCCTCATTCCGGAACGGTCAGGAGCTTCGGAGACACGCCGATGTCGGCGTCGATGGTCTTGCTGGCTTCGATCTTCGTCGAGCGCGCCGAGGACGTCAGGGCATAGACGTTCTCGACGACCTGGGCGCTGCCGTAGCCCGACCCGGCGGACTGGAGCTCGTAGCCCACCAGGTTCGAGTAACCGAGGAGGACGGGCGGGGCGATCGTCACGACCATGTCGGCGGCGCCTCCCCCCGGATAGTGGCTCGAGACCCCCACGGGCATCGGGTTGGAGCCGTTGTAGGTGAGGGTGGAGTTCAGCATCCCAGCGGCGTACTCGATCCCCGAATCGGCCGCGTAGAAGATCTTGGAGATTCGGGTCTCGGTGCCGCTCAGGGTCTGCTCGATCGACGCCGTGAAGAGGAGCGCGACCCCCATCACGGTGATGACGAGGAGGAGGAGGATCGCGACGAAGAGCGCAATGCCGCGCTCCCCCGAGGATCGCCGGTTGGTCCGTCGAAAATTCATGGTTTCACCTCGCGAAGCCGCCTCACTGGTAGTTCCTCAGCGAGACTGCGATGCTCTGTAGGCGCCGGCGGTAGGGCCGGCCGGTCGAAGCGGCGGCGGAGAACGGGCGGGCCGTGGAGTCGAGTACTTTCATGCCGCGAGCGCCCGGCCCGTCGTACTTGAAGTCGGGATCGCTAGACTTCACGACGAGCGAGACCATCACCGACCGGAGCGTCGCCACGGTGGCGATCGGCGCAGTCGGGCCGCTCGGCATGGACGCATCGATGAACGCGTCGACGCGTTTGGGGTCGGTCGCGGTGATCGGGAGCCGCGTCTCGATCTCGTTCGAGACGTTCCCCACCCACTCGTCGAGGTTGGCGGCGGACACGTTGGTCGTCGCGGGAGAGACCCCCCGATCCTTCGCGGTCCCGTCGGCGCCGTCGACGCCATACGCGACCTGGAAGTCTTCGACCTCCTGGACGAGCGGCTGGATGTCCCAGTTGCCCGAGGAGGGGTCGAAGATCGCCTCGGCAAGCGCAGGGTGGGTGTCCGCAGTGCTGGAGGAGCCGTCGGTCGCCCCTTCGTCCACGAAGAAACGGACCTCGTCGACCACTCCGCACGAGAACGGTTTGTCCAGGGTCGTGGCGGTCGGGGCGGCCGAATACAGCTTCCGGGCACCGGCGTCCTGCGAATCCATCACGAACGAGAAAGTGGTGGCCGGCGTGCCCGTCTGCGTGTACCAGGCGCCCGCCGTGTCCACGAGGCCGACGTAGTAGACCGGCACGAGGAAGGAGCCGGTCGCCGTCGTCACCATCTCGGTCGAGCCGTCCGCGACGACGAAGTAGAACGGGCGCGTCTTGGCGGAGAGAGAGGGAATTTCGCCGGCCGTGTAGTTGGAGACGCCGATCGTCGACGTTGCGCGGATCGTGACGGTCATCGCCGTCGTCGTGGCGCAGCTCCCGGCGCACGTCACGTCGCCCGTCGTCAGGGCGTACTTGTCGCCGGAGAGAATGCCCCGCACGCCGATGACGTCCGTTCCGGCCCGGATAAAGTGGTCGATGTTGGAGAGGTCCCGCAGCGAGCCCCCGCCGGTGACGTTGTTGCCTACCGGAAGGATGGCGTTCGCGACGAAGAGACCGCCCACGCGCCCCTGGCGAATGACGCGGGAGAGCTCGTAAACGCCGATCCGGACGGACTGCTGCGCTTCGGCGACGTTCGTCTCCTGCTTGGCGAGCTTGTTCGACGAGTCGAGCAGGACGTAGAGGCCGAGCATCACGACGGTCAGAACCACGGTCGTGACGATGACCTCGATCAGCGTGAAACCGCGCTCGCCGGAACGGCTATGTCGCATCGCGCACCCTCAGGTAAAGGGACTGTGTCGTTCGGCGGAGGCCGGGGAAAGGACCCCGCGTCGGTCGCACGGTGACGGTGACGAGCTTGACGACGTAGGCGGGCGCCGGCGGGGGCGCGGGGGGCGCGGGGATGACGGGGGAAGTGATGCGGGTCGTCAGATTACCGTCGAACTGCTCGATGGTGTACGTCCGGGAGTACGGATAGGAGAACCAACCCACTCCCGGCGAGGCCGCGAGGTAAGAAATGGCCCCGGTCCGCGGGTTCGTCCAGAGCGGCAAGTCGTTGTCGCAGAATCTTCGAGCGGGAACCGCTCCGGGAACCGGATCGCAGGCGCCGACGCTTGCACCGGTGATCGTCGTGCCCGCGGGGCCCGCGGAATTGTTGGGGTTGGGGATATTCAATCGCGGATTGTTTCGCGGGTACCCGGAGAGCTCCTCGAGCTTCTCGCGAGCGAGCGTGTTCGCGTTCGTCAGCTGGTTGGCGGACGCGTTCGTACGGACGGCCCCGGTAAACATCGGGGCGAGACCGAGCAGAGCGAGCGCCAGGACGGTGGCCGCGACGAGAACCTCGATCAGGGTCAGGCCGCGTTCGCCTCGCCGCGACGGTGTTCTCAGTACCATGTCCATCCGCTCGAGAGGTACCCCGACCCCGCCTGATACTTGTCCACGCGCAGCCTCCCCGACAAATCACTGTCGATGGTCACCCGGAAGAAGTTCTTGCCGCCCTGGTCCGCGA
>JBKJVY010000153.1:0-5011 GCA_046717185.1 Thermoanaerobaculia bacterium | reverse complement strand
TTGCTCCCGAGCTGCCGCGCCGTCCGCCACTTGATCCAGCCGATGAAGGGCATCCCGAACGACGCGAAGAGCGTGAGATAGAGACCGAGCAGGCTCTCCTCGGCCTCCGAACCGCGCGAAAGCTCGAACAGAGCCCGAACGAGAACGTAAGTACCCAACAGGAGGAACGAGACTCCGATCCAGCGTGCGAGCGCGTGGTCGTTCCGCGCGTGGTCCTGCTCCTCGTCGGCGAGGAGCCGAAGGTGACGCACGGCAAGAAACGCCGCGCCCCCTTCGATCGCGCTCTCGATGGAGAAGGCGAGAAGAGCGAGGCTTCCGGTGCGGAGCGCTTCGTAGAGGCCGATGCCCCCCTCGCCGAGCACGTGCACGAACGTGAGCCCCAGAAGCCAGTACATCCGGCGCGTGAGGGCACTCGCCTCCGCCGTGGCGGTCGGAAGAATCGGGGACGCGGCGGCACGGTCCGACACCGCGACATTCTAGTGTCGCGAGGCGCAGCCGCGTTCCTGCCCGGAATGTGCGGGGTTTGAGTCCCGTTCGGGGAGTAGGATGATGCGAATGACTCGCCGGGGACCTGCCCGAATCTGGCTGCTCGTCGCCGCGGTCGCCGCCGCGTCGGCCGCGTTCGGCATTCATCCCGAGCCGCCGTCGGCGATCCCGGATGGTGCTCTCGAGATTTCGACCGCCGCGTCGTTCGAGAGCCCGATCGGCCCGCACGACTGCCTCGCGTGCCGCGCGCATCGCCCGCTCATTTCCGCTCCGGCGCCTTTTCTCGTCGCCTCCCCGGAGCGCTCCGCCGTCCGGCGCGCGCTTCCGCGATCAATCTCTCTCCGCGCGGTCGTTCTTCCTCCCTCCGTAGGACGCGCTCCTCCCGCCTCGGCCTAGGAACCGATCCCCGGACGAGTCGTCCGGGGACCTCTCCCCCTCTCCAAGGGAGGTTCTATGAGCCGTTTCGGGAAGTTCTTTGTCGTACTGTGCCTCGCCATTTCACCGGCTGTCAGCCGGGGGCAGGCGCCCTCTCCAACCCCGACTCCCGTCCCTAGTCCGGAGCCGTCCGCGCCCGCGGAGGCCCCGCCGCCGGAGGCCACTCCCCCGCCCGAGCCGGGAGGTGCGCCCCCACAACAGGCGTCCAACGTGCTCAACCCGAATGTCAGCGTCGTTGGTAATTTAATCGGCTTCGCGGGAAACGACCGGACTCTTCCGGACGAGGCGTTCGACTTCTCGGAGGTAGAGCTCGCGTTGCAGGCTCCCATCGATCCCTACGCACGCGCCGACGTTTTCCTGGCAGTGACCCCGGAAGGAGCGGAGATCGAAGAGGCCTACGTCACCTGGCTCACGCTGCCGGGTTCTCTGGGGCTCAAGACCGGCAAGTTCCGCTCGAACTTCGGGAAGTTCAACCGAACCCATCCTCCGGAGACCCCTTTCGCCGATCGACCCCTGGCGACCGAGCGCTTTTTCGGAGGAGAGGGACTCTCTGCGATCGGAGTCTCCGCCTCCTGGCTACCGCCGCTCCCTTTCTACCTGAACTTCGACCTGGAAGTCACAACGATGTGGCGTGAAGCTCCCGCCTTCGGTGAGGAGACCGGCGACGGTGAGATCAACACCGGCGGCAGCCGCAACGATCTCGGGTATCTATTGCGCGCGAGCACCTACCACGACCTCACCGACAGCACAAACTTCACGCTGGGGGTCAATGGCGCTCACGGAGTCCACGACGACCGGGGAGACTTCTCGACGGAGCTGTTCGGCGCCGATCTGACGATGCGCTGGAAGGATCCGCGCCGCGCGATCTATCGGTCGTTGCTCTGGCAAACCGAAGCGTACGTGTCGCTTCGGGAAGGTCCCGAGCAGAGGGCCGAGGCTTTCGGTGCCTTCTCCTACGTCGAGTACCAGTTCGCCCGGCGCTGGCGGACCGGCCTTCGGGGCGACTGGGCCGAGAACGTCGTGACGGAAGTCGAACGAGAGAAAGGCGGCCTCGCCTATCTGACCTTCCGTCCCTCGGAGTTCTCGGCGATTTCCGTACAGGGGCGCCTGATTCGGCGCTCCGATGGCCGTGAGGACTTTGCGGCTTTCTTGAAATTCCGCTTCAACATGGGGCCCCACGGCGTGGACCCCTTCTAGGAGACCGTATGAAGATGCTTTTTCGATCACTGTCGCTCTCCGTACTGTTCGGGGCGGCTGCGCTGCCCGCCGCCCCGCTGCGGGTGGTGACAACGACGGAAGACCTGGCGTCACTCGCGCGCGAAGTCGCGGGGAATCGGGCAACGATCGTGACCATCGCCCGGGGCTACCAGGACCCGCACTTCGTCGAGGCGAAGCCTTCCTATCTGCTTCAGTTGAGGCGGGCCGATCTGCTCGTTGCGGTCGGCCTCGAGCTCGAAATCGGGTGGCTTCCGGCGCTGCTCCAGCAGGCCCGAAACCCGAAGCTGCTGACCCCGGCCCACTACCTCGACGCCTCTTCCACTGCGGAAGTCCTCGAGAAGCCCACGGAGCGGGTTACCAAGGCACTCGGAGACATCCACCCTTTCGGCAATCCGCATTACTGGCTCAATCCGGCCAACGGTCGCGCGATTGCCCGCGCGATCGCCGTCAAGTTATCCGCGCTCGACTCCGCCGGGTCCGACGGCTACCGGACCAACCTGGACCGTTTCCTGGGACGACTGGCGGCAAAGGAAAAGGAGTGGGACGCGCGCATGCGGCCGTACGCCGGAACCGAGATCGTCACCTACCACAACTCGTGGCCGAATTTTGCCCGCCGTTTTCAACTGAAGGTCGTCGGTTATATCGAGCCAAAGCCTGGGGTGCCGCCCGGGCCGGCGCACGTGGTCAGCCTGGTGACAATGATGAAAGAGCGCAAGGTGCCCCTCATCATCATGGAACCCTACTTCGACTCGAAACTCCCTCGCTCTATCGCCGAGCGCACGGGGGCGCGCCTGCTCGTTCTCACTCCGTCCGTCGGAGGGGAACCGGATGCGAAAGACTACTTCTCTCTCTTCGACCGCAACCTCGGCCTTTTCGTGGGCGCGATGGAGGCGCGCAAGAAATGAGGCACCCGACAGCGATCGGGCGGCCGCGGACAGGGTCGCGTCGGGGCGTCTCGGAAGCAAGCCGGTCATGAACGCGATCGAGTTGCTCGCGCCCGCCTTCGTGGCCGGGCTCATCCTGACGGGGATCCACGCCTACCTGGGCGTTCACGTCGTCGAGCGCGGCGTGATCTTCGTCGATCTCTCACTGGCCCAGATTGCGGCGCTCGGCACCACGATCGGCTTTCTCTTTGGATACGACGTCCACTCCCGGACGGGCTACCTCTTCTCCCTCGGATTCACCTTTCTGGGAGCCGCCGTGTTCGCTCTGACCCGAATGCACCGAAAGACTCGAATCCCGCAGGAGGCAATCATCGGGATCGCCTATGCGGTGGCCGCGGCGGCGTCCATTCTCGCGATGTCGAAGGCCACTCGTGAGACGGAACATCTCAAGGAAATGCTCGTCGGAAACATCCTCGCGGTCTCCTGGCCGGAGCTCTTCGTCACGGCCCTCCTCTACGCGGGGATTGGGGTCTTCCACTGGATTTTTCGGCGGAGGTTCCTCTTGATCTCGCTCGACGAAGCGGAGGCGGAGAGGCAGGGAATCTCGATCCGGTTCTGGGACTTTCTCTTTTATGTCTCGTTCGGCTTCGTCGTGACCTCCTCGGTCGCGGTGGCCGGAGTGCTCCTCGTCTTCTCGTTCCTGATCGTCCCCGCCGTTTCCGCGATGTTCTTCTCGCAGCGGATCGGAGCTCGCCTCGCGATCGGATGGACGATGGGAGCAGCCGTGTCGGGCGCGGGCGTGTACCTCTCCTACCTCCTGGACCTTCCGACCGGTGCCACGATCGTCGTGACGTTCGGTGTCGCGCTCCTCGTGCTGGCGACCCTACGGGCCCTCATCGGTAGGAGAGCCGCCGCGCCTTCCTGAGAAGTAGCCCCTCGTCGCCTCGATGTCGCGGCCGATCTGCTCCGTCAGTGCGGTAACGGAGGGAAACGTCCGCTCCTCCCGCAGCCGCTCGTGGAAGAAAAGGCACACGCGTTCGCCGTACACGTCGGAGGCGAAGTCGAGAATGTACGTCTCGATGGTCGTCGCGTATTCCTCGTACAGAGTCGGGCGCCGGCCGATGTTCGTCACGCAGTCGAAGCGCCTCCCGAACGACCGGATGTGGATCTGCGTCGCGTAGACGCCGTCGGCCGGATGCATCTCGTTTTCCGGGTCGAGGTTGATCGTCGGGTATCCGATCTTGCGGCCGACGCGGTCGCCCCGTGCGACGAGCCCATCCATCTCGTACTCCCGCCCGAGCATGGCGTTCGCGCGCGCGACGTCCCCCCGGGCGAGCGCCGTGCGGATCGCCGTCGACGATACGGGCTCCCCCTCGTGCAGGACCTCCTCGACCCCCATCGCCGCGAAGCCGCACTCGGGCCCCATCCCCTGGAGGAGAGAGAGGTCTCCGCGCTTGCCGCGTCCGAAGGCGAAGTGGCTTCCCAGATACATCTCCGAGACCGCGAGGCGATCGCTCAGAACCGATCGGACGAACTCCTCCGGCTCGGTGAGCGAGAAATCCCGCGTGAAGGGGATCACGAGCAGAGTTTCGACTCCGAGCGCCTCGAGTGCTTCCTCTTTCTGCTTCAGGGTCTGGAGACGGCGGGGCGCGCGGTCCGGGCGGAGTACCGAGAGGGGGTGCGGCTCGAAAGTGATCGCCACCGAGGGCCGCTCGGCTTCCCGCGCGCGAGCGACAAGCGTCTCCAGGATTCGCCGGTGTCCCCGGTGAACGCCGTCGAAGTTCCCGATCGTGGCGATGCCACCCCGTGGCAGGTCGGTCGCGCGAAGCGGGTCGCGCACGACGTGCATGGTGCTAGACGATCGCGCCGACGAGGTCGTACTCGTGAGCCTGCGAGATCCGCACCTTCACGATGTCGCCCGGCCGGACCTCCCGCCCCCCCGTATCGTTGACGAGCAAGCGTCCGTCGATTTCCGGAGCCTGCGAGCG
>JBKJVY010000152.1:0-3677 GCA_046717185.1 Thermoanaerobaculia bacterium | reverse complement strand
GGCTTCCGGCTTCCGGCTCCCGGCTCCCGGCTCCCGGCATGACCGACAAGGAACAACTCGAACAGGGAGGGAGCCACCCGGCGTTCCTGAAGCCGGCCGGACCGAACCTCGGCCTCGCGCCGCCGCGCGGGGAGACCGCTCCGCGCCGGGGCATGTTCTCTTCGCTCTCGCACGCACCCTTCCGCCGCTATTGGATCGGCCTCTTCCTGTCGAACATCGGTACGTGGATGCAGGTCGTGGCACAGGGGTGGCTCGTGCTGCGGTTGTCCGACTCGGCGCTCGTGCTCGGTCTCGTTGGCTTCGCGGGCTCCATCCCCACCCTCCTTCTCGCGCCGCTCGCCGGGGTTGCCGCGGACCGCGTCGACCGCCGCAAGCTGCTCATGGCGACGCAATTTACGCAGATGGGGTGCGCGGCGATCCTCGCGGCGGCGACCGGGTTCGGCTTCGTCTCGGTGCCGCTCGTTGCCGCCGTCGCGATCGTGAACGGGATTGCCAACGCCTTCACGATGCCGTCGCACCAGTCGCTCTTCCTCGACCTGGTCGGCCGCCAGGACCTCCTGAACGCGATCTCGCTCAACTCGATGCAGTTCAACCTCTCGCGGGTCATCGGCCCGGTGATCGCAGGTCTCACGATCGCGGCCTTCGGGGAGACCGGCTGCTTCGCGTTGAACTCGGTTTCCTATCTCGCCGTGATCGCGGCCCTTGCGGCGCTGCCGGCGCTCCGACGCCGCCGCGCGGGCAGCCGAGGCGCTTGGGTGGACCTCCGGATCGGAATGAGGTTCGCCCGCAGGCGGCGCCGGATCGTGACCCTTCTCGCGATCGCCGCCTCACTCGCCGTGTTTGGCACTCCCGCGGTCACCCTCGCTCCGCTCTTCGCGCGGAAACTCCTCCACGTCGGGCCCGCAGGCCTCGGCGGGATGCTCTCGGCCGTCGGGCTCGGGGCGGCCGGCTCCGCGCTCTTTCTCGCGTCTCTCGGCGACTTCCGGAGGAAGGGTCGAGCGATCCTCCTCGCCTCTTCCGGTTTCGCCCTGGCGCTCGCCGGGCTCGGGCTCTCGCGCGACTACGCGCTCTCCCTTCTCTTTCTGGCGCTCCTCGGCGCCTCGATGTCCTCGTCCGCCTCGCTCATCAACACGCTCTTGCAGACGAGCGCGCCCGACCGGCTTCGCGGACGCGTGATCTCCCTCTACGCACTCGCCTGGCTGGGGCTCGTTCCCGTGGGAAACCTCCAGGCGGGGGCGGTTGCCGAACGGTTCGGCCCTGCCGCGGCGCTGTTCGTCGGGTCCATAGGGATCCTGGCAACCCTGCTTGCCGTGCGCGCTGCAGGAGGAGTTCCCCTCGACCGCATGGAGCCGCCCGTTCGGCAGACAGCTGAACGCTGATAGCTGAAAGCTTCCACTACGCTATATTTCCCATCCCCGATGAGGCGGTTTGACGGCGCCGCGCGCGTCGCGGTCCTCTGCGTGGTCGTGATCGCCGCCGCCCCGGCGAGCGCGAGGGCTCAAGAACCGCTCCCGCCGCGGGGGCGTCACAAGCACGCGGTGCACCGCTTCTTCCCCGACCTCGACTCGCGCCTGAACGCGGTCCGGTACGGCCGCTGGCGGGCCGTCGAGATCGCCTGGTCCGTCGGAATCAATCCCGAGCTCGACCGCGAGTTCTCTTCGTACCTGCTTTCGCTCCTCGCCGAGCCGCCGCGGTTTCCCCCCGAGGCCGAGCTCGTATCGCCTCGTTTCGCGCGGGAGGCGGCGCCCGTTTTCCGCGCGCTCCGCTGGGGCCAGGTGCTCGAACAACAGGTCGGCGACGCGCTCGCCTCCGCCGACGCGACGCCGGCGCTCACCGCCGGTCGGCTCGAGCGGGCGCTCGGCGTTTACCGGGGCGAACGGTGGGCGCTCTCAGAGCCGGAGGAGTCCGCCCCGCCCGTCGCGGCGCTGGCGCTCGCCCCCGAGTCCGCTCGGATCCTCCTCTCCGGCACCCGTTTATTCGTTCTGGCGGCCGAGGCAGTCGCGGCCGCCGACTTCGGCCAGCAGCGCTGGAAGGTGAGAGACACGATCGCGGAGTTCGATTCTTCGCTGGCCCCCGACAAGCCGCTCGAGGAGGCGACGTACCGCGTGTCGGCCCCGACGGTGGCCGAGCGCTACCCGGAAGTGGCCGCGCACCTCGACCGACTCGCCCGGTTCCGCGCGGAGGTCTACGGGGCGCTCGTCCCCGGCGGGGCGACCCGCGAGGCGCGCCGGGACCGAAACTCACGCCTTCGCGAGGTGGCGCGGCGCTACGGTCTCCCGGTGGAGGGAATCGGTGGGAGCTAAGTTTTCATCGGGCCGCGCTCTTCTCGCGTCGCTCCTCCTCGGCGCGTCTCCCGCTTCCGCCCAGTTCCTCTCGAATCTCGAGCGGGACCGGCCGGTCGCCGTCGAGGATGCGACTCCCGTCCCCTACCGCGGCCTCTCGGCCGCGCTCGACTGGACCTACAACGTGCGCCGCGGCGGCCTGAACGACGAGGGACCCGGCTTCACGCTCGTCTACGGCGCGGTGCGAAACCTCGAGCTCGGCGCGTCGCAGCGGTACGTCACGAGCCCGGGCAGGAATGCTCTGCGGGGAATCTCGTCCGGCGACCTCGAGCTCCACGCCCTTTATGGGATCGTGACCGAAGGCGCGCGCCGGCCCGCGCTCGGGGCAAGGATCGGGATCGCCTTCCCGACGGGACTGGACTCGCGGGGTACGGACCTCCAGCTGGCCGGGCTCGCCACCCGGTCGTTCGATGTATTTCGCCTGCACGTGAACGTCCGGTGGACGCGCCTCGGCGACACGCTCCCGACGGAGCGAGCCGACCGCCTCGAGGGCGGTCTCGCGGTCGACTTCCTTGCGAGGCGTGGACGCACCGACACGCTCCTTGTCGCGAGCGTCACGGTGCGCTCGAACCCGGTCCTCGCAGGGCCGGCGGTCGCGGACGTCGAGGTCGGCGCGCGTCACCGCGTCGGCACGCAGACGATCCTGTTCGGGGGACTCGGATCGGAGCTGTCCGACAAGCCGGACCGACCGCGCCTGCGCGCGCGCGTCGGCCTGTCGCACGTGTTTTAGCTCGGTCAGCAATGAGCTTTCGCGTCTTCGACTGTCACGTCCACGTCCAGCCGTGGGAGCAACTCCATCCCTCGATCTTCGCGACAATGACGCGGGGCCGCGACGAAGCGAGGTTGAAGCGCGTGCTCTCGAGCCCCGACGAGCTCCTGCGTCTCCTGGACGAAGAAGGGGTCGAGCGCGCCGCGCTCATCAACTACGTCGCGCCGGAGGTGATGGGCTTCGACGAGTCGGTCAACGGGTGGGTGTCGCGCTTCGTGGCGGGACACGAAGACCGCCTCGTCGCCGTCGGTTCGGTCCATCCCCGCCGGACCCGCGACGCCCGGGGCGACACCCTGCGGCTGTTCGACGAGCTTGGTATCCGGATGCTCAAGATTCATCCGCCCCACCAGGTGTTTGCGGCGAACGCTTATCTCACGGGCGACGAGGCCCTCGCGGGAATCTACCGCGTGGCGGAAGAGCGCGGCCGCCCGGTGTTGATTCACACCGTAACGGCGATCTTTCCCGGGGCGCGAAACCGGTTCGCGGACCCGATGGCGGCCGACGACGTTGCGCTCGACTTTCCGCGTCTTCAGTTGATCCTGGCGCACGCGGGGCGTCCGCTCTAC
>JBKJVY010000151.1:0-2615 GCA_046717185.1 Thermoanaerobaculia bacterium | reverse complement strand
TCGCGCTCGCGATGATCGCGGCGGTTCGCGGCTATCGCTGCGTCGTCGTGATGCCGGAAGGTTACGGCGAGGTCAAGGCGAAGCTCATGGTTGCGCTCGGCGCCGAGGTGGTGCGGACGCCTGAGGCCGATCTCATGTCCGGGGCGATCCGGCGCGCGGAAGAGATCGCGCGGGGGACCGGCGCATACCTCCCGAACCAGTTCGCGAACCCGGTCAACCCGAGAACACACTACGACACGACCGCTCCGGAGATCTGGGCGGAGCTCGGCGACTCGATCGACGCGTTCGTTGCGGGCGTCGGCACGACCGGGACGCTCATCGGCGTCGGCCGGTTTCTGAAAGAGCGGATCCCGCGCGTTCTCCGCGTGGCCGCGGAGCCGCAAGGTTCCATCCTCGGCGGCGGCGAACCGGGGCCGCACGCGGTCGAGGGGATCGGGCTTTCCTTCTTACCGCCGATCTTCGACCGGTCGGTCATTGACGAGGTCGTGCAGATCGACGACGACGAGGCGTTCGAGACGTGCCGGACGCTCGCGCGCGAGGAGGGGCTCCTCGTGGGAGGATCTTCGGGCGTCGCGGCGGCCGCGTCGCTCAAGATCGCCCGCCGGCTCGGACCGGAAAAGATCGTCGTGACCCTGTTCCCCGATGGAGCGGAGCGGTACCCCGGTCAGGGAATCTTCCAGCCGCCGCGGTGACTACTTAGAAAACAGAGGCAAGAAAAATGGGATTCTCGACTGACGCGATCCACGCGGGCAACGCTCCCGACCCGACCACGGGGGCGGTGGCCGTCCCGATCTACCAGACCTCCACCTACGTGCAGGAGGCGCTCGGGAAGCACAAGGGGTACGAGTACGCCCGCACGCAGAACCCGACCCGCGCCGCGCTCGAGGAGAACCTCGCCGTGCTCGAGGGGGGAGCCGGCGCGCGAGCGTTTGCGTCGGGAATGGCCGCGATCACGGCGGTCTCGACGTTCGTGAAGGCGGGAGAGCACGTCGTCTGCTCGGACCTGACGTACGGCGGCACCTACCGTTACTACACGCAGATCCAGGCGCGCTACGGCGTCGACTTCACCTTCGTCGACACCGCCGACGCGGAGGCGGTGCGCGCTGCAATGCGGCCGAACACGAAGCTACTGCACCTCGAGACGCCGACGAACCCGATGATGACCCTCTGCGACATTCCGCTGCTCTCGAGGATCGCCCACGAGCGCGGAGCGCTGGTCGTCGTGGACAACACCTTCGCGTCGCCGTACTTGCAGAGGCCGCTCGACCTCGGCGCGGACTTCTCGGTCCACTCGACGACGAAGTTCCTGAACGGCCACTCCGACTCCGTCGGCGGAGTCGCAGTCGCGAAAGACCCGGCGCACGTCGAGTGGCTCGCGTTCGTGCAGAACGGCTCCGGGGCGATCCTGGGTCCCTTCGACTCGTGGCTCGTGCTGCGGGGAATCAAGACCCTCGCGGTCCGGATGGAGCGGCACGAGACGAACGCGCGCGAGATCGCCCGATTCCTCGCGAGCCATCCGAAGGTCCAGAAGATTTACTACCCCGGCCTGCCCGACCACCCGCAGCACGACCTCGCGAGGCGGCAGATGAAGGGGTTCGGCGCGTTGATCTCCTTCGACCTCGGATCGTTCGAGGCCGCGCAGGCGATGCTCGACCGCGTGCGCGTGTGCTCACTCGGCGAGAGCCTCGGCGGGGTCGAGACCCTCATTGGCCACCCGGCGACCATGACGCACGCCGCGATTCCCGAGACGGACCGCGAGCGGCTCGGAATCACCATGGGTCTCGTCCGTATCTCCGTCGGGATCGAGGACGTCGAGGACCTGATCGCCGATCTGGAGCGGGCGCTCGAGGTGGCTTGACTCCTTCCTTGTCATTCCGAGGCCGAAGGGCCGAGGAATCTGGGGCTCCGATCCTCGCGGAGCCTGCCCTGAGCGGAAGACCGAAGTCGAGAGAGACACAGATCCCTCGCTGAGCCTGTCCTGAGCGGAAGAGCGCGGTCGAGAGGGACACAGATCCCTCGCTACGCTCGGGATGACAGTGAGGGCGAAGGGCTCGGGATGACAGGAGAGCGAAGGGCTCGGGATGACAGCGAGGGCGAAGGGCTCAAGATGACAACTCGATGGTGTTAGCCCTTCTCTCGTTCTTCCTGCTCGCAGGCCAACTCGATGCCGACGACTTCGGCGCGCTGCGGGACGAGTTCCTCGCGAGCGTGAACGCCGAGCGAGCGAGCGCGGGAGCGCCGCCCCTCTCGCTCTCGCCGCCGCTCACGCGAGTGGCGCAGGATCTCGCCGACGAGGCGGCGCGCGGCGGCGATTCCGAGCTCGAGCCGGCGGCGGAGAAGGAGCTCGTCGGCCGCGTAGAGAAGGCGGGCTACTCCGTCAAGGCTCTCGCGGAGATCTTCACGCGCGCGGACGGCAGCGTCGCGGAGGTGACCGCGTACTGGAAGGCACGGGGCGGCACGACCTGGGCGCATCTCCTGCGCGAGGACTTCCGCGACCTCGGTGTGGGCGTTACCACCCTCGACGACGTTCCGCTCTACGTCTTCCTTCTCGGCGTCACGTGGGACGACTACGCCGCGGGACGCTCCCGTGAGTACGTCGATCCCGCCGACATGCG
>JBKJVY010000150.1:0-4729 GCA_046717185.1 Thermoanaerobaculia bacterium | reverse complement strand
ACGAACTCCGGCGATCGGTTGGCGAGAGAGTTTCGGCCGTCGAGACCCGGCTCGTCGAGGGGCAGAAGAACGTCTCCGACACCCTCGGATCGGTCCACGAGAAGATCGGGCGCGTCTTCCAGGCCTCCGAGCGGATCGAGCGGCTCGCGGGGGACATGACCCGGCTCGAGGATCTCCTGAAGCCACCCAAGATCCGCGGGAACCTCGGCGAGACGTTCCTGGAACAAGCACTGCGGGAAGCGTTGCCGCCCGGTTCGTGGGCGATGCGGCACGTCTTTCCGGACCGGACGATCGTGGACGCCGCGATCTTTCTCGGAGATCGCATCGTTCCCGTCGACAGCAAGTTCCCGCTCGAGAACTTCCGGCGGGCGCGGGAAGCTCCGGAGGAGGTCGACCGTAAGAAGGCCCGGCGGGAGTTCGCGGGGGACGTGAAACGCCACGTGGAAGCAATCCGGTCGAAGTACATCCGTCCTTTCGACGGCACCTACGACTTCGCGCTCATGTACGTGCCCGCGGAGGCCTTGTACTGCGAGATTGTCGCCGACGACGAGGGGCCCTCGCTCGCCGACTACGCCACGGAGCGGCGCGTGATCCCGGTGTCTCCGAGACTCCTTTACACGTATCTCGCGACGGTCGCCATGGGACTTCGCGGCATGGAGCTGCAGAAGGGCGCGCAGGACATTCTCGAGCGCCTTTCCGAGCTCGAGAAGGAGTGGGGCCGCGTCGAGGTGCCCTTCCAGACGCTCGGCGGCCACATTCGCAACGCGCAGAGCAAATACGAGGAGACCTCGCACGCGCTCGAACGGTTCGGGGGAAGGCTGGCGGGAATCGCCGAACGCGGAATCGAGGAGTCTTCCGAGACGGAGCCGCGCACCGCGCTGCCTCCGCCGGCGTAGACCCGGCGCTTCAAGCGCGTCCTGCGCAATCGTCGCTGATAGACTCCCGCGCTCTTCTGCGGGAACTCTGATGCCTCTCCGAGTGAACTCCGAGATCGGAAAGCTCTCGTCCGTCCTCGTCCACCTCCCCGGCCCCGAGATCGACCGGATGGTGCCCGCGATGATGGAAGAGCTCCTCTTCGACGACATCCTGTTCGGGAGCCGGGCTCGCGAGGAGCACCGCCGGTTCCAGCAGGTGCTTGGTTACGTCGCCGACGAAGTTCTCGACGCCCAGGACCTGCTCGCCGACGTGCTCGAGGTTCCGCAGCAGCGGGTGGAGGTGCTCGAAGACCTCGGCACCGTGCTCGGTTGGGGCCCGGACATGGACTACCGGCTGCGCGACCTGCCCGCGGATCAGCTGGCGGCGGCGCTCGTCACCGGCCTCGAGCGTCCCCCCGCGGAGATCGCGGCGCCCCCGTCGGAGCTGTACTGGCTGCCGCCGATTCCGAATTACTTCTTTCAGCGCGACCCGCTCGTCGTCCTCGGAGACCGGGCGATCCGCGGCTCGATGGCGACGGCGGCCAGGCTGCGAGAGCCGCTTCTCTCCGGCTACGTCTTCCGATATCACCCGCGCTTTGCGGGCCCGGTCGAAGACCGGTTCTGGTTCCAGGAGTTCTCCGCCGACTACGGCAGGCCTTCCGCCTACGCGCGCATGAGACCGACTCTCGAGGGCGGCGACATCCTCGTGCTCCGCGAGGACCTCCTCCTCATGGGGTACTCCGAGCGAACGAAGAAGACGACGATCGAGCGGCTCGCCGAGTCCCTCCAGGAAAAGGGCTCGCCCGTCCGCCGGATCTTCGTCGTCGCGCTGCCGCCCGCCCGCTCCTACATGCACCTCGACACCGTTTTCACGATGATTTCGCGGGACGAGTGCCTGATCTACGCGCCGATGATCCTCCCGGGCGGGTCGGAGGAGGCCGACGTTTACCGGTGCGACCTGACCCGGCGGCCGATCTCCTGGACCTCGGAAACCGACGTCCTCTCGGCGTTGCGGACGGAGGGGCTCGATCTGAAACCCGTGCGCTGCGGCGGGAGCGATCCAATCTCGGAGCGGCGCGAGCAGTGGACCGACGGAGCGAATGCGTTCGCCCTCGCTCCGGGAGTCCTCGTTGTCTACGACCGGAACGAACGCACCGCGGAGGAGCTTTCGAAGGCCGGGTACGAGATCGTGGACGAAGCCGACCTTCTGCTGGGGAAGAGCGAGCTCGACCTGCGGCGGTCGAAGAAGTACGCGGTGCGTCTCGCCGCGCACGAGTTGTCGCGCGCGCGGGGCGGGCCGCGTTGCATGGCGATGCCCCTCGTGCGCGAAGAGCTCGAGTGAGCACTCCCTTCTTCTCCTTCGTTCGGCCGCTCGCGGTTGTCGCCTTCGGAGGCAACGCCCTGCTCCGGCCGGAAGACAGCGGCGAAACGCGGAGCCAGCTCGAGCGCGCGCGCACCGCCGTCCGTCAGCTCCTGCCGGTCCTGAACCGCGGATACGAGCTGGTCGTGATACACGGAAACGGACCTCAGGTCGGCAACCTGCTTCTGCAGGCGGAGCTCGCCGCAGAGCGGGTCCCGCCTCAGTCCCTGGACGTGTGCGTCGCAGAGACCCAGGGCTCGATGGGCTTCCTGCTCGAGCTCGCGTTCGACAACGAGCTCAAGGCGGCGGGCTTTCGCAAGCGCGTCGTCACCCTCGTCACCCAGGTCGAGGTGGACGCGGCCGATCCCGCCTTCCTGAAGCCGTCCAAACCGATCGGTCCGTACTTCTCGCGTGAGCGGGCGGAGGCCATGAAAAAGACGGCCGGCTGGACAATGATCGAGGACTCGGGCCGCGGGTGGCGGAAGGTCGTCGCGTCTCCCAGACCCCTCGCGGTGAGGAACGTGGACGTCGTCTCGTCGCTCGTCAACCGGGGCTATATCGTGATTGCAGCCGGCGGCGGCGGGATCCCGGTCGTCGTGCCCGAGGAAGGGGAGCTGCGCGGCGTGGAGGCGGTCATCGACAAGGACTACGCTGCGGCAATGTTCGCGGCCTCGCTTTCGGCGGACCTCTTCGTGATTCTCACCGGCGTCGAGCGGGTTTCGCGCGACTTCGGGAAGTCGACCGAGACGCCGCTCGCGCGGCTGGACGTCGCGACCGCGCGGGCGCTTCTCGCGGAGGGCCAGTTCCCGCCCGGCAGCATGGGGCCGAAGATCGACGCCGCGATCCGGTTCGTCGAAGCGGGCGGTCGGGAGGTCCTGATCACCCGCGCCGAGTCCCTCCCCGCCGCGCTGGAGGGAGAGACGGGTACCGTAATCTGGAGGACCGCATGAACGAGCAACGCTCCG
Organism: Thermoanaerobaculia bacterium; assembly: GCA_046717185.1. Lineage (GTDB taxonomy): Bacteria > Acidobacteriota > Thermoanaerobaculia > UBA5066 > Gp7-AA6 > Gp7-AA6. Next base: position 1,490 of record JBKJVY010000150.1, on the reverse strand, counting down.
CGGCTTCGGCTCCCGGCTCCCGGCTCCCGGCTTCCGGTTCCGGCAAGCGCGACTACGTCAACGAGAACGACTGGGCGCCGGCTGAAATCGAAGAGATCCTCGACCTCGCTTTCCGGATCAAGGAAAAGCCGGCGAAGTGGCGAACGTCGCTCTCCGGCCGCTCTCTGGCGATGATCTTCGAGAAGTCGTCCACGCGGACTCGCGTGTCCTTCGAGGCGGGGATGTTCCAGCTCGGCGGGCTCGGGATGTTCCTTTCGTCGCGCGACCTCCAGCTCGGAAGAGGAGAGCCGATCTCCGACACCGCGCGCGTCCTCTCGCGTTACGTCGACGGCATCATGGCCCGAACCTTCGCGCACGCGACGGTCGAGGGCCTCGCGGAGGCGGCGTCTGTCCCGGTCATCAACGGGCTGTCGGACCTGCTCCACCCCTGTCAGGCCCTCGCCGACTTCCTGACGGTCCGCGAGCGCTTCGGCTCGGCCCGCGGGTTCCCTCTCGCGTACGTCGGGGACGGGAACAACGTCGCGCACAGTCTCATGCTGACGGGCGCGAAGCTCGGCGCCCGCGTGGCGGTCGTCACGCCCACCGGCTACGGGCCGGCGCCGCAGGTGGTCGAGTGGGCCCGCGAGGCGGCGCGGGAGACGGGCGGATCGATCCTCGTGACCAACTCGATCGAGGAAGGCACCGCCGGAGCCCGGGCCGTCTACACCGACGTGTGGGCTTCGATGGGGCAGGAGGCCGAGGCGGGTGACCGCGCCGCCAGGTTCGAGTCGTACCGCGTCACGCGGCGTGTCATGGAAATGGCAGCACCGAACGCAATCTTCCTCCACTGCCTTCCAGCGCATCGCGGCGAGGAGGTCGAGGCCGACGTGATCGACTCGCCCGCCTCCGCGGTCTTCGATCAGGCGGAGAACCGACTGCACGCGCAGAAAGCGCTCCTCGTCACGCTGCTCGGGAGATCTGGGTGAAAGAAGGGGAGGCGTCGGCCAGACCGCGCGCGACGATCCTCCGCGCCTGGAAGAGGGGGCTCGCGGTCGCGGGGGCCACTCTCGGGCTCGTCGCGCTGTTCCTCCTCGCCGGGCGCGACCGGCGAGGGCCGCCGACCACCGTCGAAGAGACCTCGGCGACCGTGACCGTCCCCCGCGCGACGGTGCGGAGGGAGCCCTCGGCGCGCGCGGCCAGCCTCGCGAGCGTCGAGCGCGGGGACGAGGTGCGGGTGATCGCCGACCGAGGCGTGTGGCTCGAAGTCCGGTCGGGAGGCGCGCGAGGTTTCATCCGCTCCGTGGAAGTGGAGCGCGAGGCGGATCGCGAGTCACGCGAGGAGAGGGCGAAGAAGATCCTGTCCTTCCCGCCCGTGTACGGCGTCGTCGCCCTGCAGACGCCGGTCCTCCTCGCCCCTTTTCCGCTCGCGCCTCGCGCCGGCGACCTTCCCAAGGGGACCGTGATTCCGATTCACGCGGTCGACCACGCGTACTTCGCCTACCGCGACCGCG
>JBKJVY010000149.1:0-5975 GCA_046717185.1 Thermoanaerobaculia bacterium | reverse complement strand
CGCGGGCGGAGTCGATCCTCGAAGAGGAGCTCGGGCGCTTTCTCTCCTGGTTCGGGAACTTGTCGGTGGTGCCGACGCTGACCGACCTCAAGCGAAGGCTGGAAGACCTCCGCGACGGCGAGCTCGCCCGGCTGACGGCGGAAGATCGCGACCGGATGCGTCCGATCGCCGACTCGATCGTGGCGAAGCTTCTTCACGAGCCGATGAGGAGATTGAAGAGCGAAGGGGACCCCTCCCGGAAGCTCGAACGCGCCGAAGCCATCCGGCATCTGTTCGACCTGGACCGGGAATAGCAGGTTGCTGAAAAAGGGTGTGAGGCGGCGTTGCGAGCGCCGCAAGGTCGGCTGCAAGGAGCCGCGACGCCGGCGATGCATGGCGCATCGTCGAGGAGCGGCGACGCCGCAGATGGCCTCGCGCCGCCGCAACCCGAAGGGTGGACGGACTTTTGCCCGCGGGGACAATACCTACGTTTTGATCCAGTCTCCGTCGCGCGGCGGTCTGCAAAAGTCCGGACACGACGCCCGCATCCATTTTTCAGCAGCCTGCTGGGGGTCGTTCCCGCTGCCCCATTCCATCGCGTGAAGATCCGCATCGGCGGCCGCGGGAGCCAGCTCTCCCGCGCTCAGCTCGAAATCGTCGCCGCGGCGCTCCGTCCGAGGGCCGACGTGGAGATCGTCGTCATTACGACGACCGGCGACGGGCTTTCGCGAGGGCAGGCTACGATGACCGGCAAGGACAGCTTCACCCGCGAGATCGACGACGCTCTCCTGGATGGCCGGATCGATCTCGCCGTCCACAGCCTCAAGGATCTTCCCTCCGAGCTCCCCGCCGGGCTCGCAATCGTCGCCGTTCCGGAGCGCGAGGACCCGCGCGACGTACTCATCTCGCGGGTCGGCGGGACTCTTCGGGCCCTTCCCACCGGCTCGCGGGTCGGCTCGTCGAGCCCTCGGCGACGCGCGCAGGTCCTCGCCGCGCGTCCGGACCTCGTCGTGATCGACGCTCGGGGAAACGTCGACACGCGACTCCGCCGCCTCTCGGAGGGGCGGTGGGACGCAATCGTGCTCGCCCGGGCGGGCCTCGCGCGCCTCGGCCGTCTCGCGGAGGTGACCGAGGTTCTGCCCGCTTCCCTGATGCTCCCGGCCATCGGGCAAGGGGCTCTCGCCGTGGTCGCACGCGAAGGATCGCGGGACGTGCGTGACCTCGTCGCCTCACTGGATCACGTCCCATCGCACCGAGCGGTGGCCGCCGAGCGGGCGCTTCTCGAGGTCCTCGAGGCGGGCTGCCGTGCGCCGGTGGCCGGACTCGCCGTCCACGTCGAGGGGAGGCTCCATTTGAGCGGAGCCGCGTTCGCGCCCGACGGCTCGAAGACGATCCGCGCGGAGGCGGAAGGGGAGGAAGACGATCCCGCGGCGCTCGGAAGGCAGGTCGCCCGGCACCTTCTCGACCTCGGCGCCGCCGCCCTCCTCGCTCTCGGCCGCGCGACGTGAAGCCGCGCATCCTCGTGCTCCGATCCGGAGAGCGCCCGTTCTCCGCCGACCTCGTGCCCGAGCTCGACCTCCTGGAGAAACGCACGCACGGGTTCGAATCTCTCGCGCCGGACGCGCCCGGCGGGGTCTTCGATCTCGCCCTCTTCACCAGTGGAGCGGCCGCCGAGCGCTTCCTCTCGCGCGAGGACCTCGTCGCCCTTCTCTCCGAGCGGGCCGGGGTGTACGCCGTGGGGCCCGCCACGGGAGAACTTCTTCGTCGGCGAGGAGTCGCGTCCGTCCGCGAGGGAGGAGGCTCCGTCCGATCGTTACTGGAGGACCTCCCGGAGAATCTCGCGGGCGTGCGCGTGCTGCTCCCGCGCGGCGAAGACGCGGACGACGAGCTGCCGAGCAGTCTCGCGGCGCGCGGGGCCACCGTTGTGCCGGTGATGCTCTACCGGAAGACGCCGCTCCGCTACGACCCGGGGCTCGACGAGGCGATCGGAGAGCGCCCGCCGGCCGTCTTCTTCGCAACCTCCCCTTCGGCGGCGCGGTGGTTTTTCGACGGGGCCTCGCCCGAGTCGGCTCGTCGGCTCCGCCGAACTCCCGCGATCGCGCTCGGCGAACCCACCGAGGCGGCGCTCGTCTCGCAGGGCACGGAACGGGTCTCGATCGCCCGGCCGCCGACGTTCAAGTCGGCCGCCCGACTCGCCGTCCTCCTTGCCGCCGCCGGTTCGGCGACATAGATTCTGCCGGCGTGACGGGTTTTCCGACGATCCGGCTCCGCCGCCTGCGCCGCACCGCGGGGCTGCGGTCGCTCGTCCGCGAGACCCGGCTCTCCGCCGACCGGTTCGTCGCGCCCCTCTTCGTCCGTCTCGGCTCCGGAACGCGCGATGAGATCTCGTCGCTCCCCGGAGTCTTCCGGCTCTCGCCGGACGAGGCGGTCGCCGAAGCCGGGGCGCTCGCCGCGGCCGGCGTTCGCGCCGTCATCCTGTTCGGCATCCCGGAGCGCAAGGACGACGCCGGGAGCGAGGCGTGGGACGACGCGGCGGCGGTGCAGGAGACGGTGCGTCGGCTGAAGGCCTCGTTTCCGGACATGGTCGTGATGACGGACGTGTGCCTGGACGAGTACACCTCGCACGGCCACTGCGGCGTCCTTCGAGGAAATGAAGTCGACAACGACGCCACGCTCCCCCTTCTTTCGCAGGCAGCGGTCTCGCACGCACGCGCCGGGGCGGACGTCGTCGCGCCGTCCGACATGATGGACGGGCGCGTGGGCGCGATCCGCCGCACGCTCGACGCCGAGGGATTCAGCGAAGTCGCGATCCTCGCGTACTCGGCGAAGGCCGCCTCGGCATTTTACGGACCGTTTCGGGAAGCGGCCGGCTCGGCGCCGAAGTTCGGCGACCGGCGCGGTTATCAGATGGATCCCGCGAACCGGCGGGAGGCGATGCGGGAGATCGCGCTCGACCTCGAGGAAGGCGCGGACGCCGTCATGATCAAGCCCGCCCTCGCGTATCTCGACGTCATCCGGGAAGCGCGCGAGCGCTTCGACGCCCCCATCGCCGCCTACAACGTGTCGGGGGAGTACGCGATGGTGAAGGCGGCCGCCGCGAACGGCTGGATCGACGAGAAGCGCATCGTGGGAGAGATCCTGACCGGGATCTTCCGGGCCGGAGCCGACTTCGTTCTCACATACCACGCCCGCGAGGCCGCGGAGTGGATCGCGGAAGGCTCGCTCACCGTTTGAATCGCCCGAGTAAGACCGCGCGCTCGGCGGCGCTCTTTCGTCGCGCGCGAAAGGTCATGCCGGGAGGCGTGAGCTCGCCCGTGCGCTCCTTTGCGTCCGTCGGCGGCGATCCCTTCTTCGTGTCGCGGGGTCGGGGCGCCCGCGTACGCGACGCGGACGGCGTCTCTCGCCTCGACTACGTCCAGTCCTACGGTCCGCTCCTCTTCGGACACGCCCCGCCCTTCGTTGTCCGGGAGGTCGCCAGGGCTGCGCGCGGCGGAACGTCTTTCGGCGCCCCGACCGAGCGCGAGGTGCTCCTCGCCGAGCGCGTGGCGCGGTTCTTTCCGTCCATCGAGATGGTGCGCTTCGTGAACTCCGGAACCGAGGCGGCCATGAGCGCGATCCGCCTCGCCCGGGGCGCTACGGGTCGAAGCCGGATCGTGAAGACCGACGGCGGCTACCACGGGCACGCGGACTCCTTTCTCGTCGCCGCCGGTTCGGGAGTCGCGACTCTCGGCATCGCGGGAAGCCCGGGAGTGCCCGACGCGACCGCGGAGCTCACGACGGTCGTCCCCTATAACGACGTCTCCGCGCTCGAAGCGGCGTTCGAGCAATTTCCCGGCGACATCGCCGCGTTCACGCTGGAGCCGGTCGCCGCAAACATGGGGGTCGTCCTTCCGCGGCCGGGGTATCTGGAAGCGGCGCGCGAGATCACGAGCCGGCACGGCGCCCTCCTCGTGTTCGACGAGGTCATCACCGGCTTCCGCCTCGCCCGCGGCGGGGCTCAGGAGGTCTCGGGCGTCCTGCCGGATCTGACGGTCCTCGGAAAGATCCTGGGGGGCGGGCTGCCCGTGGGGGCATACGGTGGGCGGCGCGACCTCATGGAGCATGTGGCCCCTTCCGGCTCCGTCTATCAGGCGGGGACGCTTTCCGGAAACCCCCTCGCGATGGCGGCGGGGATTGCCATGCTCCGCGAGATCGACCGCCATCCGCCCTACGCGGACCTCGAGCACAAAGGGGCTCTCCTCGAGGCCGGGGTACGGCAAACGATCGAAGGGCTCGACGCGGCCCGGCAGGTGTCCTACCAGAGAGCCGGATCACTCTCGACGCTCTTCTTCACGGCGGGACCGGTGACCGATTTCGCGTCCGCGAAGCGGTCCGACACCGCGCGCTACGCGGCGTTCTTTCACGCCATGCGGGAGCGAGGCGTCTTCATTCCGCCGGCGCAGTTCGAAGCGTGGTTCGTCTCGACGGCCCACACCGATGCCGATCTCAAACGGACGGCGCGCGTGGTCGGCGCGAGCCTCGCCGAGGCGTTCGGGGATCGAGCCGACTGATCCGGGCATTTTCCTTGCGGAGGAAACGGTTCCGGATCGTCGGGCCGGTCCGGTCTGGTACCCTGCCGCCCGAGCGAAAGGAGATCGAGGTATGACCACCGCCGCCGTGGCCGTCCCCGCCGCGTCCCGGGACTCGAACGCGCACCCGAAGGGGCTGTACGTCCTCTTCGCGACCGAGATGTGGGAGCGGTTCAGCTTCTACTCCATGCTGGCGCTCTTCACGCTGTACCTCCAGAACCCGACGGAGGGATTCGGCTGGGCGACCAACCGCGCCACGAAGCTCTACGCCCTGTACCTCGCGCTCGTCTACTTCAGCCCGCTCCTCGGAGGGTGGATCGCCGACAGGAAGCTCGGCTACCGGCGGTCGGTGATGATCGGCGGCTTCTTCTTCATGGCCGGGCACCTCCTGCTCTCCTTCCGGTCCATCCCGATCATGTACCTCGCGCTCGCCTGTCTCGTCACCGGGAACGGGTTCTTCAAGCCGAACGTCTCCGCGATGGTCGGCAAGCTCTACCCCGAAGGCAGCCACCTGAAGGATCGCGCGTACAACATCTTCTACATGGGCATCAACGTCGGGGCCTTCCTCGCGCCGCTCGTCATGGAGGTCGTGAGGCAGCGGTTCGGGTATCACCCGGCCTTCGCGGTCGCGGCCGGGGGAATGGTCATCTCCGTCTTCATCCTCTGGAAGTTCAAGCGCCACGTCGAGCACGTCGACGCGCGCCCTGGATCGACGAGCGCCGTCAAGGGGAAGGAGCCGAAGGCGACGCTCACCGCCGTCGATGCCCCGCCGGCGGAGGCCCCCGTCGCCGGGTCACACGCGGCCGAAGCGCGCGATCGGCAGGCCGTCATGGACGCGGTGCCCGACCGGACGCGCATCATCGCGCTCATCGTCGTTTTCGCGATCGTCATCGTCTTCTGGATGGCGTTCCACCAGAACGGCGCGACGTGGACCTACTGGGCCAACGACAACACCGCGTGGGAGTCCTCCACTTTCGTCCCGATCCTCCTGCAGATCCTGACGCTCGGACTGATCGACACGAGCGACGTCTCGGGGGTCGTCTCGAACTTCATCAATCCGGCCTGGGTCCTCATCCTGACGTTCCCGCTCGTGTGGTTCTGGGGCTGGCTCGACAAGAAAGGGAAGGAGCCCTCGACGCCCGCCAAGATGGGAATCGGAATGTTCCTCGTCGCGGCCGCTTACATGATCATGTACCAGGCCGCGCAATCCGGCGGAGACACCGGAAGAGTCTCGCCGTGGTGGCTGATCAGCGCCTACGCGGTGATCACGCTCGGAGAGCTGATGCTCTCGCCGATGGGCCTTTCGCTCGTCTCGAAGGTCGCGCCGGTCCGGCTCCGCGGCCTCATGATGGGCGGCTGGTTTGCCGCGACCGCCTGCGGCAACTACCTCGTCGGCACGATCGGCGTGAAGTGGACCGTCTGGACGCA
>JBKJVY010000148.1:0-4340 GCA_046717185.1 Thermoanaerobaculia bacterium | reverse complement strand
TCATCGTCAATACGGACGCGGGGACCGAGATCCTCGCGGCCGGCAGTCTCGGCCTGCGCTGGTTCTTCACCCGGGCGCTCGCAGCCGAAGTGGCCGGACGGCTCGACTACCACTTCGCGGACTGGACGCTGGTGGAGTCGGTTTCCGGCGCGCCCGCCACCGTCGACGACTACCTCGTGACGGGAGGCCACGTCGGGTTCACCGTGCGGTTCTAGTGCGGTTCTAGCGGTTCTAGGGTCAGGCCTGAATCTCTGGGTCTGGGGTCTGGGGTCAACGCTGAAAAGCTGAATTTGTGCCATAGCTGAATTCAGCCCTGGCACGGATTCAGGAATTCAGCGTTGACCCTCAGAAAGCCGAGGTGTCCGCGACGCTCGCTAGCGTGCCGCTCGGGTTGAAGTAGGTCTTCTGGGCGCCGTTATCGTTATTGGTGACGGTGATCGTGTACTCGACGTCGGAGAGCGCGCCGTAGAAGACCCAGAAATGGTTGTTGACCGCTCGTCCATCCACGATCTTGATCACGACTTCCACGTTGTTCGGCGTGAAGAACCAGAAGTACGCGGTGTCCGAGGTGACGACCACTCCGCGGCCGTTTCCCGAAGTTCCCTGCGAAGGCACCCGCCAATCCATCCGGACCGTAAACGAATTCGGGCTCGACGGGCGCGAGGGGCTCGATAGAAGAGCGGCGACTTCGCCGGACTTCGCGCGAACCAGCTCCGTCACGGCCGCGCCCGGGTCTGCGCGTGATGCCGTGCTCACGTTTCCGGACCCCGGAAACGCGGACACGTCCGCGACGCTCGCGAGCCGGCCCCGCGGGTTCTCGTACCTTCGCACGCGGCCGGTTGCCGTGTCGGTCACCGTAATCGTGTACTCGACGTCCGAGAGCGCGCCGTAGAAGACCCAGAAGAAGTTGTTGAACGCGCGGCCGTCCACGACCTTGATCACGAGCTCGACGTTGTTCGACGTAAAGAACCAGAAGTAGCCGGTATCGGAGGTGAGCGGGACCGCGATCCCCTTGCCGGAGCGGTTCTGGCTCGGCACGCTCCAGTCCACGGAGATCTCGAAGCGGCTTGCGTTCATGCAGAGAACGTCGGGGGCCGCAACGCACGTGGCAACGGTGTCTCGCGTGTATTCGATCGAGCGCAGCCAGCCCGCCTGGAATCCGGTCACAAAAAGCGTCGTGACGGCGCCCTGGGAGGGCGCGGCTTCAATCTGTTTGAAGCTCGGAGCTTCCGGAGTTTCGATCGAGGCGTCGAGGACGAGCTGGGTCCCGGCCCGGCGGTACGCGCGGACCTCGTCCTTTCCCGCGGCGCTCACCGTGACCGCGAAGAGCGTGTCGTACCCGACCGCGATGTCGGTCAGGAACAGTCCGGCGGGAGTGCTCCCGACGAGAGCGATCTCGCCGTCGGACCCGACCCGAAACGTGCGGATCTCGTCCTGGACTCCCATCTGGTTCGAGCGCACCCCGACGTAGAGAAGCTGTCCGCGCCCGGCGACGTCGTGCGTCGAGAACGGGGAAACCGCCGGGATCTCGTCCCCGAACGCGACGGCGGTGGCCCGCTGACCGAGCGGGAACGACCCCACCGGAGACAGCGCGCCCCCGCGGTCGAGGCGAAGTTGCCACACATCGTTGGCAATGCTCCTGCCGACGCTAACGATGCCATCGCGATTGACGGCGACCAGGTCCGGGGCGCCTCCCAGCGAGAAGGATCCGGCGAGGGACAGCGCGTGGGTGACGCGGTCCACCCCGAAACTGGTCAGGTCTCCCGATCCGCGGTTGGCAACCACAACGAATCGGCTGTCCCGGCTGACGCTCACGTCGGAGGGGTCCGTTCCGCCGCTCGGACTGCGCGACAGGAAGCTCACCACTCCGCCCCGGTCGACGCCGTAGACGGCGGCCTCGCTGCTGTTCGAGCACACGACGACGCCCCTCACTTCATCAAGCGAGCTCGCGCCGCCCGGAATGATGTCCAGCTGGCGCGGACCGTCGCACGTCGGGACGGACACGCCGTCGATCAGAAGCGAACCGGATCCGACGCGATGCGGAACGATGCGGTTGCCGTTGAAGTCGAGCGTCAGGATGATGTTCCGAGAGAGGCCGTTCGAGTCGATGAGCTCGGCGACGGCGACGTCACCCGCGCCCGGGAGGCTTCTCAAGTCCGCAACTCTCATGCTCCCCCCGGCCTCGAGCCGGGAGGCGGCGCCCAGGAGAATCAGGGCCGCCCCGAGTGTCTGCCTCATCACGTCGTCGGACCGCCCAAATCATACGTCCGGGGTCAACGCTGATTCGCAGTCCTGTCCAGATGACCGGCGATTGAGACGATTTCCTCCGCTAGCTCGCGCCGGTTTGCGAGTTCTGCCTCGAGCCTTCGGCAATCTTTCACGAGAGTCGTGCCGTCCCGGTGGAAGAATTCTGAGACCTTGATCAGTGGGATCTGGCAATGCTTGCGCGCCAAAAAACCGGTTATCGCCCTTGCCCGTGACCGCTCTCGCGAAAAGCCCCGGCTTCTCATCTCCTCAAAATCGAGACCGCGCCTGCTGGCGACTTCTCGGGCGATTTGCTCGATACTCCAGGTTCGAAGTCTCTCCGCTTCGATGGACGCCTTGAGCACGGTTCGGGCGTACTGCTCATCCCCTTTCACGACGTGCGCGACCGCCTTGAGATCTTCGTACGCCTCCGATCGTATGGACGTCATGAAAGTCCGATAACGACGAGCTGCCCTGCCGGGGTCGGCGCCAAGCAACTCGAAAAGGCCGCGCGTATCGAGCCAGTCGGGCGGGGGCGCCCCCTGATAGTACCGATCACTCGACCACCGGTAGAGCCGTGCCTCGCTCACGAGCCCGGCCTTCACCGGATTATTGTGAATGTAGCGCACGAGTTCGAGCAGATATGAGGACTTCTGAACGACAAAGGCCTTGTAGCGCCCCTGGAAAAGGTGGCCGACGCGTTGGTACCTCTGGTTGAAAGCCTGAGCGTATGAACCGTGAAGCGCCAGAACGATTCGAGACAGGTGAACCGGCCCTGTCTCGAGGGCGAGGTGCACGTGATTGGACATCAGGCAGTAGGCGTAGAGCCGGAAACGAAACCGATCTCGGTAGTGGGCGAGCCGTCGAAGGTAAAGCTCGCGATCCGAGTCGTTGCGAAAAACGTCACGCTGCTCGTTGCCCCGTGCGATCACGTGATACACGGCGCCCGAGAACTCCAAGCGCGGAGGCCGGGACATCAGGGAATTCCAGGATTCATCGGTACGAGACTCTCAGGTTCTCCTTACCTCTTGTTGTCGCGAGGGCTGGGGTCAACGCTGAAAAGCTGAATTCGTGCCATAGCTGAATTCAGCCCTGACCCGAATTCAGGAATTCAGCGTTGACCCTAATTCAGGGTTGACCCCAGCAGGAGACGGCGCGCGGCGGCGATATCGGTGCGATAGCGGGCCGGCGGCGCGGTGCGCACGAAGCGCTTGAGCGCGTCGCGGGCCGTGAGCCGGTCTCCCGCGCGGGCGGCGGTCAGGCCCAGGTTGTAGAGGGCGTCGAACTGGCGGGGGTCGAGCGCCGCGGCCCGCGTCCACGAGCGGGAGGCTTCCTCGGGATTGCCAAGTTGTGCCTGCGCGACTCCGCGCGCGTTCCACGCGAACGGAAGCTTCTCGGCTCTCCGTCGCACTCCCTCGCCAACGTCGACGGCGAGCACCTCGACGATCACGCACTGAAGATCGCCGCGCTGTTCGCGGAACCGGAGTAGTCAACCTTCTGGTTCTTGTCATCCCGAGCGAAGCGAGGGATCCAGATCCCTCGTCGCTGCGCTTCTCGGGATGACACAGCGGTGTGACCCAGCTCACTTTCTTTTTCGCTCACGGCTGCGGTCCACGGATGAGCTTTTTTCGACCCGCAACTCCTCTTCTTTCAATGTGTTGTGAGATGGCACACGTCTCGCAACTACGAACGTCAGCTGCGCGAAATGAAACGCAGCGAGAAAGAGAAGGAGGTCGCGATGAATACAAAAGGAAACCGGTTGAAGAGGTCGATGGCGGCGGGCGTACTCGGCTCACTCCTCTTGGCGGGCGTAGCGTTCGGATCCGAGAGCCGTATGCAGTCCCAGCGCCGGGTGTCCAACGCGCGGCCGGCGCAAGCTGAGCGCGGGCGGGTCGTCGAGTTCAAGTCCGAGCGCACCGACTCGTGGCTCTGCGAGAACGTCAGTCCGTTCTTCTGCACGTACGTCCCGTCGGTGGCATCGAGCCAGTCAGCGGCGCCGTCGAGCTCGAGGCAGCGCGGCCGTAACTAGCCCTTGCGGAGTTCCGCCGATCCAGACTCCCGCGTGACGGGGTTCTCGGTAGCCGGAAGTCGAAAAC
>JBKJVY010000147.1:0-3155 GCA_046717185.1 Thermoanaerobaculia bacterium | reverse complement strand
CGGTTCGTGATCCGCGACGTGAACCCTCCGCCCCCCAGGACGTCGTTCATTACGAGGACCGGGAAGAAGTCGGGGTCGTCGCGGCGGATCCCCGGAAGAAGCACCGAAACGCGCCCCTGGTTGACGTCCTTGTCCACGACGTAAACGCCCGGCTTCGCGAACACGGTGTTCGTCGGAACCGCGGAAGCGGTCTCCCCGCGGAAGGGCCAGTCGGCAAAGAGCTTCTCGAGCTTGCCGACCATCGCGGCGCGGTCGAAGTCGCCGCTCGCCGCGACGACGAACTGCCCGGGGTGAAACCACTTCCGGTGGAACCCCTCGAGGTCCGCCTTCGTCAACGCTTTGACCGAGGCCTCCGTGTCGAACCGGTTCGAGAAGAACTCTTCGCCGAACGCGAGGAAGCCCCGCTCGCGCGCCTCGATCGCCGCAGATTCGTCGTTGCGCTGCTTCATCGCCTGGAGCACCTGCTGCTTGCGCAGCGCGATCTTGTCGTCCTGGAACCGCGGCGCCGTCAGGACTTCCCTCAGGATCGCGAGCCCCTCGTCCAGGTCCTTGGAGAGTAGGTTCAGCGAGACACTTCCCTGCGTCTCCCCGACCGCCGAGTTCAGCTGCGCGGCGAGAAACGCGAGGCGCTCCTCGAGCTCCTCCGCGGTCTTCGACTTCGTTCCGCCCCTCGCGAGGAGGTATCCCGCGAGGTCAGCAAGACCCTCCTTGCCGGCCGGCACGACGTACTGCCCGGCTCGCACGTACACGACGAGGTTGACGAGCGGCAGCTCCTTGTCGGGGACGACGTAAGCGACGGGGCCGCTTGCGAGCTTCACGCGGTAGTCCGCGGGCGATGGCGGCTCATAGGTAAGCGGCGGGTAGGAGAGCTTCTCCGGACGGCTCGGAATCGTCGCTCGTGAAGAGGTCGCGCGCTTCGCGGCGGCGACCGACTTCGCCTGCGGTGCGGGCTCGGCGGCGAACAACGCCCCTGCGAGGATTCCCGACAGGACGACTGCGCCGATGGTTCTATTGATCATCCCTTCTTCCCCTTCGCCTTTTCGAGCTCGTCGATTCGGGCCTGCATCTTCTTGCGGATGACGTCGAGCGCCGGCTTCATCTCGGGCGGCGCGCCGCCCGCCTGCCCTTCCATCTGGCCCTGCATCTGCCGCAGCCGGTCGAGGTCGTCCATCGTCTTCAAGCGCTCGGAGAACTGCCGGACCATCTGCTTCTGCTGGTCGTTCAGACCGGCGAGGTCCGGGTCGTCCGCCGCGGGAGTGCCCGCTTTTCTCGTGTAGACCGCGACGGCACGGTTCTCCTTCGTGAAGTAGCGGTTCGCCACGCGCTTCACGTCGGCGGTCGCCACCGCCTGAACCTTCGTGCCCGCCTCGTTCACCTCCCGCCAGTCGCCGCGCCCCTCGTTCTGGATGAGCTGGACGAGGATCGGGAAGTTCGACGACAGGCGCCGGTACTCCGCCGCCGCGAAGTTGTTCTTCACTTTCTGAAGCTCCTCGGCGGGAACGTCCTCCTTCTTCAGTTTTTCGAGCTCCGCGTAGAGCGCCTGCTCCACCTCTTCCGGACGGCGACCTTCCTTCGCCTCCCCTCCGGCGTTGAAGAGGCCCGCCCATTTGCGCGACTCCTGGCGCGCGAACGCGTCTGTCGCGACCTCGGAGCCGAGGACCAGGCCCTTGTAGAGGCGCCCTGTCCGCGTCGAGAGCAGCTGAGCGAGAACCTGAAGAGGGTAGGAGTCCGCGTGGCCGAAGGGAACGGTGTGCCAGAGGACGTCCACCTGCGGGTTCGTGTCCGCCTCGGCGTACATTCTCTTTTCGGCCAGCTGCGGGACCTCGAGCGTCACGACGTCCGGGACCGCGCTCTTGCCGCGCGGGATGCGCCCGAAGTAGCTTTCGGCAAGCCGCGTCGCGCGTTCGACGTCGAGGTCTCCGACGAGGACGAGCGTGATGTTCTGCGGCGCGTAGTACGTGTCGTAGTAGGCGTCCGCCTGCGCCTTCGTGATCGCCGGGATGTCCGAGGGCCACCCGACGACGGGCCACCCGTAGGGGTGCGCCTCCCAGAACATCGCCTCGAACGATTCCTCGAACTTTCCAAGCGGCGTGGACTCGGTCCGCAGGCGCCGCTCCTCGAACACGACGTCCCGCTCGGCGTAGAACTCCCGGAAGACCGGCCTCAAGAGGCGCTCCGACTCCATCCACATCCACAACTCGAGCTTGTTCGACGGCACGTTGATGAAGTAGCCGGTCATGTCCGTATTGGTGAAGGCGTTCATGCCGGAGCCGCCGCCGGTCGTGTAGATGCGGTCGAACTCGTTCTTGACGAGGACTTCGCGCTGCCTTGCGATCAGCGCGTCGAACTTCTTCTCGAGCTCGCGCAGGCGCGGCGTCTTGTTCTCCGGCTTCAGGACATCGTCGATCTCGCCGCGGCGCCAGGCGGCGCGGATCTTCGCGTCCTCCTGTCGCATTTCGTCGCGCAGCTTCTCCTGCTCGGCGATGATCGCGACGTCCTTCTTGTAGTCCTTCGTGCCGATCGTCGGCGTGCCCTTGAACATCATGTGCTCGAAGAGGTGCGAGATCCCGGTGATGCCCGGACGCTCGTTGGCGCTGCCGACGAGGGCGACCCAGCCGCCCGCGACGCTCGGCTCCCCTTCCCGGTGAACGAGAAGGAGACCCATTCCGTTCGACAGCGTCTTTTCGACGACCGGGACCTTCTGCGCGAAGAGGGGGCCGGCGAGAACGAGGCTCGTGACGATGATCGGAAGAATTCTGCGGAGTTTCATGCGCGTCCTTTCCACTGCGGGCCCACGGGAACGCCCTTTGCAAGATGTATCTTAGTGGGGGACAGGTTTAAACCTGTCCCCCTAAAAACCTGTCCCCGTGGAGGAAAGATGAAGATCACGCGAATCTCAGCCTTGGCGACCGGATTGATCGCGGCCGCCGGAAGCCTCCTCGTCACCGGATGCGCGTCGTCGACCGCGACGCCGCCGGCAGACGCGCAGGCGCGCGCCACCATCGAGCCCCGCAGCGGCTCCAACGTAAGAGGGTGGGCGGCGTTCAAGGACCGGTCGACCGGCGGCGTGCGCGTCGAGATCCACATCGAGAACGCGCCGCCCGGAGTTCACGGTCTCCACGTCCACGAGAGGGGCGACTGCTCCGCGCCCGACG
>JBKJVY010000146.1:0-3464 GCA_046717185.1 Thermoanaerobaculia bacterium | reverse complement strand
AAGACCCGCATTTACAGCCTCTCCTCCGCGACCAAAAAGCTCGTCGGGGGTCTCGCGAAGCCCGTTCGCGTCACGGTTTTCATGGACCGGGACTCGCGACTGTGGGCGCCAGTCTCCGAGCTTTTGAGCCGCTACCGCGCTCTCTCACCCCGCATCGAGGTCGAGTACCTCGACCCCAAGCGCAACCCGGCGCGCGCCGAGGCCGTGGCGCGCGAGTTCGGAGGAGTCCGCGAGGGCACGGTCGTTTTCCGATCGGGGAATCGCAAGAAGTACGTCGAAGAAGACAAGATGGCCGAGTACGACTTCTCCGCCAGTCCAATGGGCCAGGGCGCCCCCGAGATGAAGGCGTTCAAAGGGGAAGAGGCATTCACGTCGGCCATTCTCGCGGTGGCGGAGGACCGTTCTTCGCGCATCTACTTCGCCTCGGGACACGGCGAGAGCTCGATCGACTCCGCGGAGCGGGGAAGGGGCTTCGCGGACGCGAAGCAGCTCCTCGAGCGGGACAACCTGACTGTCGCGACGTGGGAGGCGCTCGGGAAGGACGCGGTCCCCGCCGACGCGAACGCTCTCGTCGTCGCGGGGCCGCGCACGGCGCTGCTCGAGCCCGAGGCCGCGGCGGTCGCGAAGTACCTGGCCGCGGGCGGCGGAGTCTTTCTCCTGCTCGACCCGGTCCTGCCGGCGCCGGGCGCTCCGGCAGCGGACTTCGGGCTCGGCGCTCTGCTCGCCGAGAACGGGGTTCGGCTCGGTTCCGACATCGTCGTGGATCCGGCCAACGCCCTTCCGCTCGTCGGCGCCGAGACCGTGTTCGCGAACCGCTACGGAACCCACCCCATCGTGCGGGCCCTTGCCGCAGAGAGCCTCCCGGTCATTCTTCCTCTCGCGCGTTCCGTGACGAAGGGCGAGAACGCCGCCTCCGTAACGATGCTCGTGGAGACGTCCGCTGACGGGTGGGGCGAGACGTCTCTCTCGGACCTCGAGAGCGAGCTGAAAAAGGACCCGGCGGACGTGACGGGTCCGGTCAGCCTCGCGGTCGCGGCCGGCGCCTCAGAGAATGAGAAGGCTCCCGCGAAGAAGGGGAGGCTCGTCGTCATCGGGAACTCCCGCTTCGCCGCCGCCGGGTCCCTCGGGAGCGCAGGCAACGCCAACCTGTTCCTGAACGCGATCCACTGGCTGACCGGCGCCGAGAAGAGGATTGGTATCGCGCCGAAGACGCCCGAGCAGGCCTCGCTTTCGCTCACCCGGGCGCAGGTCCGGCGGATCAGCATCTTCGCGATCCTCGGCCTGCCGGCGATGGCGGTCATCCTCGGCATCTGGGTCTGGTATCGCCGGCGAGACTGAACGGCCCGTGTCTTCTCGCAAGCTCCTCGTTCTGACGGGCGTCGTCGTCGCCCTCTTCGCGTTCATCTTCTTTTTCGAGCGGAAGATGCCGACGACCGCCGAGCGGCAGCAGAAGGGGGACCTGCACTGGGACCTGCCGGAGGACCGGGTGGAGCGGATCCGGCTCGATCGCGGGACCGACACGGTCGAGCTCGCGAAGTCGGGGGACGCTTGGAACCTCGTCCGGCCCGAGGCGTATCCGGCCGACACCTCTACTGCGGGAGAGCTCGCTTCCGAGCTCGCGGATCTCAAGAACCCGGGGGGCGAGCCCGCGTCGGATGGGAAACCGGAGGACTACGGCCTCGCAAAACCCGGTGCGACGGCGACGATCGTGTGGACCGATCCGAAGAACCCGGCGAAGCGGCTCTCCCGGACGATCGCCCTGGGGATCGACATCCCGGGCACGGACGTAACGGCGGCTCGGGTCGCGGGCGCGCCCGGCATCCTGTTCGTTCCGGCGAGCGTGGCGGCGTCGGTTCGCAAGTCGGCCGACGAGTTCAAGAGCAAAGAAGTCTTCGTCGGTTCCGGGATGGACGTCGGCCGGATCGACGTCACCCGGGGTCGGGGCAGCCTCGCGCTGGCAAAGAAGAACGGCGTCTGGTGGCTCGAGCAGCCGCTCTCCGACCTCGCGGACCGCGACGTCGTCGAGCGGCTGGCCGGAGACCTGTCCTCGCTTCGAGTCACCGAGTTCGTCTCGGGGACCCCGGCGGCCGATCTCGCGGCGCTCGGTCTCGCGCCTCCAGTGTTCCGCGTGACGATCACCGATGCAAAGGCTGCGAAGCACGTCCTCGATCTCGGTTCGACTCGCTCGGACGGCAACTCGGTGTACGCGTCGCGGCAGGGGCAGGTGTTCACCGTCGGAAACGCGCTCCTCGAGGAGCTATCGAAGGAGGCCGTCAGCTTCCGCGACAAGCGGCTCGTGCGCTTCGAGCGAAACGAGGTCACCGGCGTCGAAGCAAGGGTCAGCCGGACCCGCCACTCCTTCGTCCGCACCCAGGCGGACTGGAGCGTGGACGGCCGCGCGCTCCTCGCTTCGACGGCCGACGATCTGCTGACCGCGATCGCCGACGTGGAGAGCATCTCGTTCCTCGACGGGGCCGAGAAGGAGGCGGTCGCCGGCCGAGAGCCGGAGTGGGAGATCGTCGTTCGTCTTGCGGCAGGTCCGCCCTGGAAGGTCGCGATCCGTCCGCTGCGCGCGGAGCTTGCGGCCGTCGTTTCGGGACGCCCCGGCGCGTTCACGGTGAGCCGGGAGGCGATCGACCGGCTGGCAACCGCGATCGAGAAAGCGGCTGCGGCACCCCCGGCGGTAACGCCAACGGCCGTGAACGTAAAACTTAAAACATAAAACGGGAAACGAGAAACCCGAGGAAAACGAGAGGCTAGAAGCCTTCCGTTTCTCGTTTACCGTTTCCCGGTCAGGTGCGGCGGCCGTTTCTCGGCCCGCTCCGCCAGCTCTTCGATTCTCTTCTGGCGGGCCTTTTCCTTGACGTCTTCGACTTCGACCTTCTTCTCTTTTGCTTTCGAGAACATAGTCGAGAGCCAGAGCAACTTCGCCGTACCGCCCGGGGTCTTCGCCCGGCGCGCGGATGCGCCCCAGAAGTGGGTCTTCCTGAACTTCGCCTCGGAGAGGTCGGAGTTGCCGAGGTCGGCTCCCTTGAGACGCGCCTGTGTGAAGTCGGCCCCGATCGCGCGCGAGAATCGAAGGTCCGCTTCCTCGAGGTTCGCCCCCTGGAAGTTCGCGCCGATGAGGAGCGTTCCGGAGAGGTCCGCCTCGAAGGCGATAACGTGTGACAGGTTCGCGCGCTTCAGATTCGCCTGTCGAAAGTTCCCGAACGAGAGGTCCGCACGGGAGAAGTCCACGCCTTCGGCCTGCGCCTCGGACGCATCGGTCTGCGCGAAGCGCGCGCCCGGGAAGGAATACGGCTTGAGATTCAGCCGTCGCAGCACCGCCTTCGACAAATCGGCGCCGCGAAAATTGGCGCGGTCGAACTTGGCGGTCCGGAGGTCGACCTTGACAAGCTTGGCCTCGGCGAAGCTCACGTCGTCGCCGCCCGCGTCGAGGAAGAGCGCGCTCCGCAGGTCGGCCT
>JBKJVY010000145.1:0-7016 GCA_046717185.1 Thermoanaerobaculia bacterium | reverse complement strand
TCTCGGAGGCGGCGAAGTAAGCGTTGCTCGAGACCTCGTTGAAGCCGACGCCCTCCGCTAACGCAGTGGCTTCGCCGGAGAGCTCGGATTTTTTCGCATCGAATGGCTGTGCCAGGAGGGTTCCCTGACCGAGGAACAGGAGCAGGCCGCTCGCGTATTCGGCTGACAATCGGCTGTCCAGGACGCGCTTCGTTTCTCCGGAATCGAGCGAGCCGATGGAGACGCCGGACTCCTCCGGGCGGCCTTCGGCGAAGAAGAGAAAGCGCCGGCCGTCGGGAAGGAACCTCGGCCATTTGAAGAAGTTCGTCCGTCCCTTGTCCGGTTTCACGACGACCGACCGCTCGCCGCCCGATGCGGAGACCTTGTAGAGACCCGAGCCGGCGTCGGCCGAAAAGAGAATGACACCGTCGCGATTCCAGGTCCCACCGAGCGGCTGCGAGGCGTCACAGAGAGTGCGCGTTGTCCCGCCGGAGACTTCGATCCGTTTGAGCTTGCCATCCGCAAAGAAGCCGACGGATCGGCTGTCGGGAGACCAGAATGGGCCGAGCGTCGTCCCTTCCGTCCCGGGCAGCTCGCGGCCGGCCGCCGCATCCAGCGGTCGAAGCCAGAGGCGGTCCGGACCCCCGACGTCCACGACAGAGACGAGGAAACGCCCGTCCGGGGAGACCGCCGGTCGTCCGACGAACGCGCCTCCGGGAGGGGCAGCAATCTCGAACCGCGCGGGGAGCGGTTGCCCGCGCGGGTGGCGGGATTCGGTCGGCCGCAGAACGAGCACTCCTGCGAGGGCCGCGAGAGAGATCAGCGCAGCCGCCATCCAGACCCGTTCCCGACCCGTGCGCCGCAAGGTGATCGCCGAGGGCGCCGCCTCCCCGGCGGAGCTCCCCTCGCCGATCCAGCGGAGCTCGCGCGCCAGGTCGCCCGCGCTCTGCCAGCGGTCCTCGGGATCCTTCGCTAGGCAGGTCTTGACCACCCGATCGAGCGCCGGAGGCGTCGCCGGTGCGACGGAGGAAATTACGGCCGGTTGCGTATGGAGGATCGCTCCGATGAGCGACGCCTGGCTCGCGCCCGAGAACGCCTTCTTGCCCGTCGCCATCTCGTACAGAACGCAGCCGAACGCGAAGATGTCCGTTCGCGCGTCGGCATTCTTCCCTTCCAGCTGCTCGGGCGCCATGTACTGGAATGTGCCGAGGATCGTTCCCTCCTGCGTGAGGTTCGCCTGCGTAGGGAGTGCTGTGAGGCCTCCGGGAGAGTTCGCCGGTGCCATCGCCTTGGCCAACCCGAAGTCCAGGAGTTTCACCCCCGATTTGGTGATCATTACGTTCGCGGGTTTCAGGTCCCGGTGCACGATCCCCTGCCGGTGCGCCTTGTCGAGGGCGTCGGCGATCTGGACGCCGAATCGCAGGGTCTGCTCCAGCGGAAGCGGACCCTTCGCCAACCGGTCCGCCAGCGTCTCACCCTCCAGGTACTCCATGACGAGGTACTCGGTCTCGCCCTCGCGCCCGACGTCGTAAAGCGCGCAGATGTGTGGGTGCGAAAGCTGGGAGATCGTCTTCGCCTCCCGCTCGAAACGCTGGCGCGACTCGGCAGTGGATGAGACAAGTGTCGGCAGCACCTTGATCGCCACCGTCCGCTCGAGCCGCGTGTCGCGCGCCCGGTACACCTCCCCCATCCCGCCCGCGCCGAGCGGCGACACGATCTCGTAGGGGCCCAGGCGGGTGCCTGCAGAGAGGGTCAATTCTCGATCACCAATCACGAGTCAGAATCCTTGCAGTTGCGATCTACTGGATGCCACGAACGAGGTAGAGGTCCGTCAGCTCGCGACGGAAGCAGTAAGCATAGGCGCTCGCGTCGGCATTCAAGAAGATGCCGTCGTACGGCGCGACACCGGTCGGGTCGGCCGGGCTGATCTCCTTCCAGAGCGTCCTCCTGCCCGTCGCGAGGTCCATGCGGAAGAGGCGCGCCGGCATCTCGTTGCGGCGGTAGACGAAGAGAGACGCCCCGTCGACGCTCCAGCGCAGCGGGATCTCGCCCAGTGAAAGTCCGGGTAGGGGACGGATCTCTCCGCCCTCGATCGGCACGAGAACGACACGATCCGCCGCGTCCTCGATGGCGGCGACGAGCTTGCCATCGGGCGACACGCCGTGGCCCCAGCTCAGACGGTAGCCCACGGGCGTGATGGCGCGCGGATCCCCTCCGGAGATCTCCTGCACGTACAAACGCGACGCCCCGGAATCCTCCGAACCGAAGAGGATGATCCGCTTTCCGTCCGGGGTAATGTCGGCCCCGCCCAGGAACGTGAGTTTTCCCGGCGGGAGCATCCGGATCGAACCCGGCCCGGTCGGCACGAGCGTCAGCGGCAACTGCCCCGTCCGCGGCGCCGAAAGAACCCAGCGTCCATCCGGCGAGAAGCTCATGCCGATCCCTTCTCCGAGCTTCACGGCGGGCGAGCCGTCGGTCTTCCGAAGGTAGAACGCCGATCTCGGCCCGCCGCCGACGCCGATCTCCTGGACGAGGACCGTGCGCCCGTCCGCGACGACATCATAGACGTGCGAGTTGTCGAGCCAGGACAGGTCCGTCTCCTTTGCGTCTCCGGGCCCCCGGGCGAGCACGACGCCTCGGAGGATGTTCTGAGAAAGAAGCAGATCGCCCGCGGGGGAGATGTCTTCGAGCGCAAAACTGCCGGGCAGACGGTTCACGAGACGGCGCCGGCCCGCGAGCGTGAACGCGGCGAGGTCCGTCGCTCCTTTGCCGGCGACGGAAGACGTGACCCACAGCTCGGAGCCGGCAGGGTGCCATGCGAGGCCGCTCGGCCACAGCACCTCGGCGACGGCGGTCCTCTTTCCGGCGCGGTCGATCGTCGTGAGCTTGACGGGGACCGCCCTTCGCCCTTCGAAGAAAGCCAGAAGCTTCCCGTCGGGCGACACGCGGAGCGAGGTGAAGCCGGTTGCCGTTTCCGCGATCGCTTTGCCCACGGGCCATTCGAGCCGGGTCTTCGCGCCCGCCCGATGCACGACGGCCAGCGCCCCGTCGGGCGCCCATGCCGCGCCGCCCACCTCGTCCAGAACTTCGCGTGACGCTGCCCCACCGCCGAGCGGCGCGCGGGCGAGGATCGAGGGCGCACCGGGGCTCGGGCGATGCCGGAAAGCCAGCTCGCCGGTCGCGGACACGGAGTCGATGACGTGGGCCGCGATCCCGAGCGCGCGAGACTCCGGGCTGTCCGGCTGCGCCGCGTAGAGCTCCCAGGGTCGTCCCTCCCACGCCGCGGCGTACACGACGGTCTTCCCGTCCGGCGCAAAACGCGCGGACCCGATCGTTCCCCGGCGGAAGGTCAGCTGCCGGAAGTCGGGCGTCGGCGGGGGTTGCGAGAGCCGGCGCGCGACGAAGGCACCCAGGATGCCGGCGGCGAGAAGTGCCGCCGCAAACGGCGCGATACGGACCGATCGGCGCGCAAGAGGACGGAAGGAACTCGCCGGCGCGGAAAGGGGCGCGCTCTCCGTCGAGACCGCCCCCAGGTTGAACGCAAGGTCGCGCGCGGACTGGAACCGCTGCTCCGGGTTCTTCTCCAGGCAGTGCCGGACGATCCGCTCGAGGCCCGCCGAGATGCTCTGGTTGGTGGCCGAGAGGTCCGGCGGATCTTCCCGCAGGATCGCCGACATCGTGTCCGCCGCCGAGTCGCCGTGGAACGCCCGCTTTCCCGAAAGCATCTCGTAGAGGATCGCGCCGAACGAGAAGATGTCGCTCCTCCCGTCGGCAGTTCTCCCTCGGACCTGCTCGGGCGCCATGTAGCCGAGCGTCCCGAGCACGACCCCCGGCTCCGTGCCTGCGGTCGCCGTCGGAAGACTCGTCTGTCCGCTCGACGCGCCCTCTTCCGCGTGTGTCAGCTTCGCCAGCCCGAAGTCGAGGATCTTGACCCGCCCGTCTTTCGTGACGAAGACGTTCTCGGGCTTCAGGTCCCGGTGCACGATCCCCTTCTCGTGCGCGGCCGCGAGACCCTGCGCGATCTGCGTCGCGTAGTCGATCGTCCTGCGCGTCGAGAATCGGCCGCCCGCGAGCGCGGAGCGCAGCGTCTCACCCTCGAGGAGCTCGGACACGACGTACGGCGCGCTCTCGTGAGTGCCGATGTCGTAAACGGCGGTGATGTTGGGATGATTGAGAAGTCCCGCGGCACGCGCCTCCTGCTCGAATCGGCGCAGCCGGTCCGCGTCGTTCGAGAACGACGCCGGCAGAACCTTGACAGCGACCTCGCGCCCGAGCCGGGAATCGCGCGCCCGGTACACCTCCCCCATCCCGCCCGCGCCGAGAAGCGAGACGATCTCGTAGGGCCCCAGGCGCGAGCCGGAGGCGAGGCTCACTTCAGGCCCTCGACGAGGTAGAGCTCTCCGAGAAGGCTTTGATATCCCGCGGCCCAGACGTCGGCCTCCCCCGCCACGAGAACGGCGTCGGGCCTCCGGGCGCCGGCGGCATCGGGAAGGAAGGCTTCCTTCCACAGCCGTCGCATGCCGGTCGAAAGATCGACGCGGTGGATCCGGAGCTTCTCCGAATAGCGCGAGACGTAGACGGCTTTGCCGTCGCCCGTCCATCCCGAGAAGGTCTCGCCCGCTTCTACGCCCGGGATCTTCTTCGGTTCTCCACCTTCCACCGGTATCCGCCAGAGCGCGTCATCGATGTCCGACGCGACCGCCCAGAGTCCGTCGTGAGACAGGAAGCCGGACGAGTACACGTTGAACCCGGGCGGCGAGATGGGACGGGGTGGGGCGCTTCCTTCGATGTCTCGCACCCAGAGTCGCTCTGCTTTTCCCTTCTCGCTCGCGGCAAAGACCACGCGGCGGTGATCCGGGTGGAACGCGACCGAGCGGATGATCCACAGTCTTCCCATTCCGATCGAGCGCGGATCCCCGGCAGCGGTCGGGAGAAGAACGAGCCGATCCTCCGGAGCGTCCGAGCCGACGGACCCGGGTCCGAAGTCCGCATTGCTCCACAGAACGGCAGCGGCCCACTTGCCATCCCGGGAAAAAGACTTCGCATCGCCGCGTCCGAGCCGCACGATCGAGCCGCCGTCTGTCGAACGAAGGAAGACGTCGTAGTTCTCCTGCGCACCGGGCCCCCTGTAGCCGAAGAGGATGTTCCTGCCGTCGGGAGAGAGGTCCGCGAGGTAGGAGGCGCCCAGATACGCGAGGTCGCGCGGGCGGGCATCTCCGGGGAGCGCGCAGACGATCTGCGCCCGGAACGAAAGACGGTTGGCGAGCACGCGCCCGTCGGCAGCGACGGCCAGCGGGGCGAGATCCCCTGGAGCTGCGGTCAGAAGGCGCGGTTTCCGGTGGGGGCCTGTTGCGAAGAGCTGGATGGCATTCCGTTCTCCCTCCCCTCCGAACCAGAGCTCCTCCTCTCCTGAAGGTGACCAGAGCAGGCCGTCGATCTCTTCGTAGATCCGGGACCACAGGGTCTTCCTGCCTTCGAGGTCCACGACGGAGACCGTCCCCCAGTGTCCGCCCTTCGCCGGGTAGTCGAGGAACGCGATCCGGTCCCCTTCCGGTGAGAAACGAGGATAAGAGATCTCGCCAACCGTCTCGTAGAGCACGCGGCCCGGCGGAAACTCGAGGCGCGCCTTTTCGCCGACCCGCCGAACGATCGCAAGCTGCGAGCCGTCGGGCGACCAGGCTGCATCGCGGATCCCCTCGAGAAGTTCCCGGGGCGCCCCGCCATCCGCTGGGACCCGGGCCAGCGTCCCCTCCATGGCGAACCATCCGAGCGGCTTCGCACGGAGGAGGACCGCCATCTCGCCGCTCTTCGAGACCGAGAGGAGTTTCGAAGGCGCCGGCACGAGCAAGCGGGATTCGGAGAAGTCGGTCCGCGTCGAATACACCGCGGGCGGCGCGCCGTTCCACGCGGCGCTGTAGACGACCTTGCCGTCCGGCAGGAAGCCCGCCGAGAGGACGGTTCCGCTGTCGAAAGTCAGCCGGTGCCAGGCGGCGGCGCGCTGCGGCTTCGGCGAGCGGAGCAGGAAGACGCCGAGCCCACCGAGCAGCGCGGCAGCCACGGCAACGATCGCGAGAATGGGCGTGCGCGACCGGCGGCTGCCGGCATCGTCGCGCGGCGGAAGCGCAGCGGCCTCTTCGAGGATCACGCGCGCGTCGCCGATGTCGCGCTGGCGCGACCGGGGATCGCGGCGGAGACAGCGCGCGATGAGCTCGCGAACCGTGGCAGGGGTCGCGGGCGGAAGAGCCGTGAAATCCGGCTCACGCATCAACACCGCGGCGAGGATGTCGGACACGGTCTCGCCCTCGAACGCCCGGCGCCCCGTCAGCATTTCGTAGAGCACCGCGCCGAAGGCCCAGACGTCCGCACGACGGTCGACGGCCTTGCCCCGTGCCTGCTCCGGCGACATGTACGCCGCGGTTCCGATGATCACTCCCGCCTGCGTGTTCGCGGCGGTCAGCGTCGGGGAGTTCGCGAGGTCGGGGAACGATTGCTCCGCCGCCAGGGACTTTGCCAGGCCGAAGTCGAGAACCTTGACCGTGCCGTCGGCAACGAGCTTCACGTTTGCGGGCTTCAAGTCCCGGTGGACGATGCCGCGCTCGTGCGCGGCCTCGAGAGCCTCGGCGATCTGCCGGGCGATGGCGAGGGCCTCGTCGACGGGAAGCGGACCGGTCGCCAGCCGTTCTTCGAGCGTCTCGCCCTCGACGAGCTCGAGCACGAGCGCGTCCACGCCGCCCGACTCCTCGAGCCCGTAGATCGCCGCGATGTGCGGATGGTTCAACGAGCCCAGCACCTGGGCCTCGCGGCGGAACCGGGCGAGACGATCTCCGTCCGCCGCAAAGGCCGGAGGCAGGACCTTGATCGCAACGTCGCGTCCGATGCGCGTGTCGCGCGCCCGGTAGACCTCCCCCATTCCGCCCGCCCCCAGAGGCGACACGATCTCGTAGGGGCCCAGGCGCGAGCCGGAAGCGAGCGTCATCCTCGGCTCGCCGGCTCGGTCGAGGATCCGGGCCGGCTCATGCTCGCAGCTCCACGAACCC
>JBKJVY010000144.1:0-4625 GCA_046717185.1 Thermoanaerobaculia bacterium | reverse complement strand
GTCGCGCCCGGACGTGCCGGCGGCCGACCCGCGGGTTCCCGCGGTCAATGTGGGGTTCGCGTTGCAGCTCGACACGACCCGGCT
Organism: Thermoanaerobaculia bacterium; assembly: GCA_046717185.1. Taxonomy (GTDB): domain Bacteria; phylum Acidobacteriota; class Thermoanaerobaculia; order UBA5066; family Gp7-AA6; genus Gp7-AA6. The sequence goes on along the minus strand of JBKJVY010000144.1, from coordinate 4,541 downwards.
CTCCGACTCGGAGCATGACCTCGTGATCTACGTGGTGGACTCGACTTTCGGCGTGGGACGACGCACCGAGATCGGCCGCCGCAAGTTCGTCGTCAACAACAATACGCTGACGCACTGACGAGGTCGGGAAGCGGGTTGCCGCTTCCCGGTCAGCTGTTCGGAGCCCGGGTCGCCTGGGATACCCCGTGAACTACCGTTCTGCGGTGAACGTGAGACGGCTCGGTTGCGTGAACCACAGGTTCCCGTCCGGCGCAGGTAATCCGATGCGCTGTCATTCTGAGGAGCGCAGCGACGAAGAATCCCCCGAAACGCAGGTGATCCTTCGCGGAGCCTGCCCTGAGCGGAAGGCCGCAGTCGAGAGAGACACAGATCCCTCGCTTCGCTCGGGATGACAGGAAGGGCGAAGGGCTCAGGATGACAGGGAGGGCGAGTTCGGACTCGGAATCGGGAACTCCGAAAAGACCTGACCCGCCGACCAGACCGCGTTGGACACCGCGAGAACCGCGAGTATCGCGATTCTCGCGAGACTCGTCACCCTCGCTTCGCCGTGCCCGGCCCGCCTCTGCCGCCGAGCGGTGTCAGCTCGCCCGCGCCGCGCGCGCCGGCATCTTCTTCTTCGGCAGCGCCGCGATCCGCGCGGCCTCGTTGAACTGGGTCAGGGCCTTCTGGATCTGCACGTCGCCCGTCGCCCGTACCGCCCAGCCCGCCTCGAGGCCGTACTTCGCGTTGACCAGCTCGACCTTGATCGCAAGGTCCACGAGCTCCCGGTTCGGGTCTTCTCCGTACACGCGGGCGAGCTCCGTGGCTGTCGAGTACTTCGACGACTCCGCGAAGCGGAAGAACTCGTCCCTCATCGCGGGCGTCACAAGGACGTCGCGCGGAACCTCCGGGTGCTTCACGAGCCAGTTCACGGCGAAGTTGAAGGGAAGGTTGCGCGCCAGGAGCTGGGCGAGGAGCTTCGATTCCCGGTCGTTTTTCACCATGGTATCGGGCGTGATCCCGCCGGCCGCGTAAACGACCCGGCCCGCGTCGGTGTAGAAGATCTCCCCCTCCTTGCGCGGCGCCTCCGGCTCGCTCGTCTGCGAGTCGTCACCCGGGTTTACATAGGCGAGCAGATCGCTGTAGTCCCTCTGGATCCAGCGGCCCGACGGGGTGAAGTACTTGGCCGTCGTGAGCGCGAGACCCGCGCCGTAGGGCAGCGTGTAAACGCTCTGCACTAGCCCCTTGCCCCACGTTCGCTGCCCGACGATGAGCCCGCGGTCGTGGTCCTGGATCGCGCCTGCCACGATCTCGGAGGCCGACGCCGAACCGCGGCTGACGAGCACGACGAGTGGTTGGTCGAAGTGGAGCCCGTCGCCCGGAGCCACGTAGTCCTGCGCCGAGGAACTCGTCCGACCGCGGGTGTAGACGACCTTCGAGCCCTTCTCGAGGAAAACGTCGGAGACGTCGACGGCCTGCTCGAGTACTCCACCCGGATTGCCGCGGAGGTCGAGCAGGAGCTTCTTCATGCCCTTCTTCTCCAGCCGGTCGATCGCGGCCTCGAGCTCGCGGCTGGAGGTGTGCGTGAAGTCGGCGAGAAAGACGTATCCAACTTCGGGGGTGATCATGAACGCGTATCGCACGGAGTGCGTCGGGATTTCCGCGCGGGTGATCGTCATCCGAATCGGCTCGTCGATCCCGGCCCGTCGGATCGTGATGTTCACCTGGCTGCCCTTGGGGCCGCGCAGCTTGCGGACGACCTCGTCGGTCGAGACGTCTTCCTTCAACTCCTCGTCCTCGATGTGAGTGATGACGTCGCCCGCGCGGATGCCCAGCTTGTAGGCGGGGGTCCCTTCCATCGGGGCGATGACCGTGATTCGTCCCATCCTCTTCTGGATCTGGATCCCGAGCCCGTAGAACGAGCCCTGCTGCTTCTCGCGCATCGCGGAGAAGTCTTCCGGCTCGAGAAAAGCGGTGTGGGGGTCGAGCCGCGACAGCATCCCGTGGATCGAGGCGTACACGAACTGCTCGGGGGCCACCGTCTCGGGAGACCACTCCGCCAGCGTGCTCAGAATGTCGGCGTATTCGTCGAGCGGCGGCGCGTCGCGCTCCGGAGAGGCGAAGAGGAACGTCGCGAAGAGGCCTCCGGCCAGGGTCGAGACGACCAGAAGCAGGACGGCGATCGAAAAGCGGGAGCGAATCGGGCTCACTCGGTTCCTCCTGGTAGACGCGTCATTGTGACATGCGGACGGCGGAACGGTCGCGCGGGCCGGCAAACCGCTCGGCGGTACAATCCTTCACGGGAGTACCCAACATGTTCGGCCCGATCGGAATGCCCGAGCTCATCGTCATTTTTCTCGTGGCACTGCTCGTTTTCGGGCCGCGAAAGCTCCCGGAGCTCGGCAAGACGCTCGGGAAAGGTCTCGCGGAGTTCAAGCGGGCTTCGGACGACCTGAAACGCACCATCGAGGACGAGATCGAGCAGGGAAAGCACCAGGTCAGCGAGATCCGGGACGAGGTCTCGTCGACGCGGCGCGAGGTCGCGGACCTGCGCAACACCGTGGCCTCGACCCCGCCCGGCGCTCCCGTCGCTCCGCCGGCCACGCCCGCGGAGGAGCCTGCGACGCCTCCACCCGACCCCATCCGGCCCGCTTGAGGACGATGCGCTCCGGAGCGCCGCGGCCGTGAGGCTGGTGGGCCCCGTGGGCCCGGGAGAGGAGCAGCCAGTCGATCACCGCCTGCGAGGGTCCGCCGAGGAGCTTCCCCGGATGGGCTTCTTCGAGCACCTCGAAGAGTTCCGGCGGCGCCTCGTGGTGTCGCTCCTCGGCCTCGCGGTTGCGTTCGGCGTCGCCTGGTCCCAGGCGCCGTGGATCTTCGAGCTCCTCGCCCGACCGGTGCGGCGCTTCCTTCCTCCCGGCCAGAACCTCGCCTACACGACGCTGACGGAGCCTTTTCTCCTCTATTTCCGGGTGGCGCTTCTCGGCGGACTCATCCTCGCGTCGCCCATCATCCTCTGGCAACTCTGGCTCTTCGTCGCCCCCGCGCTCTATCGGAAGGAGAAGCGGTTCGCGATCCCGTTCCTGGTGGCGAGCGTCTTTTTCTTTCTCTCGGGGTGCGCCTTCGGGTACTTCCAGGCGTTCCCGGTCGTCGTCGGTTTCCTCGTCGGGATGGGCACCCAGTTCACCGCGGTGATCACCATCAACGAGTACCTCTCGACGGCATCGAAGGTGATCCTGGGTCTCGGGCTCTGCTTCGAGCTGCCGATCCTCATCTTCTTTCTGACCCGCATGGGGGTCGTCTCGGAGCGCTGGCTTCTCAAGAAGTTCAAGTACGCCGTGCTCGTCGTCTTCGTGATCGCGGCCGTCATCACCCCGACCCCGGACGTCGCGACGCAACTCGTCTTCGCCGTCCCGATGCTGCTCCTCTACCTGCTGGGAATCGCGATCTCCTGGGTCTTCCGGCGGCGGGCGAAACCTCCCGCCGCTGCGGACCCGATTTAGATAAGCGCCGCGTCTTCAGATGGACCGAGAGTCTCCTGCATTCAGCGGGAGCGCTGCTCGGACACCCCGCTGGCTCGAGAGGAGCCCACCAGATAGTCGCCCGAACGGATTCTCGTCAAGCCGCTCGTGGGGCGGTTGTAAAAATAGATCCAGGCCTTGACGGTTTTGCCGGCGCCCAGGTCAACGACCACCCGGCTCCGGCGGAACTCGCCAGATCGGGGCTTCTTCTCGTCCCATCCCTCATAGCGGTCGAGGACTTTGAGCGCGCGGTCCGGGTCCCGCAGACGATAGACGTCGCCTCGGACGAAGGCCCGGGTTCCGGTGGTCTTCACAGCGCCGGGGTACGGGCCGATGTCGTAAAGGATCCCGGGGATTTTTCCGGGACCGACGCGGTCGGCGTATGGCTCCAGAACCTTGTTCATTTCGTGGTTCGAATCCGACCGGAGGGTTCCGTAGACGAAGAGATGTGCGGGCGCGGCCGCCTCGGGCATTTTGGGTCGGTCTCCACGGGAAGGGCGCGTCATCGTTTCTGTCCTTGGTTCCGCACCAGCACTCTCTCCACGAACTCCCGCACAGCGCCGCGGCCGCCTCCATGCTCCAGAACGACCTGCGCGGCGGCCCGGGCCGGAGGAGCCGCATCCGCCGGGCACGCGGAGAAGCCCGCCGCTTCGAGGAGCGGCACGTCCGGCTCGTCGTCCCCGATCGCCGCGGTCTCGGACGGATCGAGTGCCCACCGCCGGCACAGCTTCCGGTAGAGCGCTTCCTTGTCGGCGACCCCCTGGTAGCAGAGCCGGACGCCGAGATCGCGCGCCCGCCGCGCCGTCGCGAGCGACTCCCGCCCCGAGATCCACACGACCCGGAGGCCCGCGGCGAGCGCCATCTTGATTCCGTGCCCGTCCTTCGTATCGAAGACCTTGAGCTCGCGCCCGCGGTCGTCGAGGTAAAGACGACCGTCGGTCAGGACGCCGTCCACGTCGAGGAAGAGCGCCTTGATACGGGCGTGAGACGGGCGGCGTGAGACAGGAGACGCGACTCGGCGCGTCAAGCGATGCCCGCCGAGAG
>JBKJVY010000143.1:0-10899 GCA_046717185.1 Thermoanaerobaculia bacterium | reverse complement strand
CCAGGCGCTGTCGTCCACCAGGAAATCCACGTCTCGCGTCGCGCGCGGCCATCCGTACGCGCCGACCGCCAGCCCTCCGACGAGCGCGTGCTTGATTCCCAACGAGCGCAGGCTCTCCGAGGCGTCGACCATCGCTCGCCAGACTTTCTCGGAAACGACCTCCGCCACCGGCTTCAAGTCGGGACCGGAGGGTCCCTCCCGGACGTGAAAGAAGGTCACCTGCCTCTTCGTCAGGTCCACGGCCGCCGCTTACGGCGCGACCGCCGTCCCGAACACGGGAAAGTGGCTCGCCGCCCCCATGAAGAAGAGCATCGGGATCGAGAGCCACGCGTTCGTCCGTGAGGCGAGAAACGCGCGGCGGGCCCACTTCGGGACGTCGGCGGGAGCGGGAGTGCCCGACTCGGCCGTCGCGCGCGTGGCGGCGATGATTTTCTTCTGGAGCGGCCAGATGATCATCCACACGTTCATGAACATGACCATCCCGAGCCCACCGCCGACGCCAATCGCCATCGTCCGATTGCTGCCGCCGGCCCGGATAGCGGGCACGACGAGCCAGGCCGCCACCAGCACGATTGCGGCGATCAGGACCGCGAGCACGCGCCCGTCCTTCAAGAACCCGCCGGCGACCGAAGCCCGGTAGAGAACCGCCAGCAGGAGCCAGGCTCCGATCCAGATGCCGAGCACGATTGGCATCTTCGCGTCGAGGTTCTCCGCGTTGAGAAGGATCCCGTAGTAGATCAGGCCGGTCACTACGGTCACGACCGCGGCCCACCGAAACCACCAGAGCGTTCGGGTAAGGAGCGGCGGGTTGATCTTGCCCTTCACCGCGGCATCGATCTCTTTCTGGAAGTTCACGTTCACGAGGTTGAACCAGTAGAGCAACCCGATCCAGGTGATCCCCGCCAGCAAGTGACCCCACCGGAGAAAGAACGTCACGTTGGTCTGCCAGTCCTGCGGCCAGGTCATTGGTCAATCCTCCTCGTAAGATGTGAGACGTAAGACGTAAGACGAATACGGGATGAAATCATTCGAGCGGTCCCAGAAGGTTCTCCGGCGTCATCGCGGCGGCGAGCTCCTTTTCGGTCAGGATCTTCTTCTCGAGGAGAACGTCCTTCACGCGGACGCCGCGCGCGACCGCCTCCTTGAACACTTCCGCAGCGGTCGCGTAGCCGATCCGGGGAGTCAGCGCGGTGATGACGGAAGGGGAGTCCTCGAGGTACTCGCGGCACCTTTCGACGTTCGCAGTGATCCCGTCGATACAGCGCCCGCGCAGAACCGGCAGAAAGTTGAGGAGAAGCTGCGGCGCCCGCGTGAGGTTGTAGGCGAGAAGCGGCATCATGACGTTCAGCTCGAGCTGGCCTCCTCCCACCGCCAGCATGTTCGCCGTGTCGAAGCCGATCACCTGAAAACAAAGCATGTTCGCGCACTCGAGGATCGCGGGGTTGACCTTTCCCGGCATGATGGAGGAGCCGGGCTGGACGGCTGGCAGCCGGATTTCCTCGAGCCCCGTGACCGGCCCGGAGGCAAGGAGGCGAAGGTCGTTGGCGATGCGGCCGAGCTCGACGGCGAAAGCGCGCAGCGCCGCGGAGTAATCGCCGGCCGCCGCCCGGCTCTGGAGCGCCTCGCGCGGGTCGCGCGCCGGCGAGAGCGCTTCGCCCGTCATGGCGCAGAGGCGCGCGATCGCCTTCTCCCGGAAACCCGCGGGGGCGTTCAATCCGGTCCCGGCCGCGGTGCCGCCGAGCGCGAGCTCCGTGAGTCCGTCGAGGGTCCGGTCGATCACGGCGCGCCGGTTCGCGAGGGCCGCGGCGTAGGCCCGGAACTCCTGCCCGAGGGTGACCGGCACGGCGTCCATCAGGTGCGTCCGCCCGGACTTCACGACCGATCGGAACTCCTCTCCCTTGCGCGCGAAGGACTCGACGAGGCGCCCGATCTCCTCCGAGAGGAGCCGGCCGACGGAGAGGGCCGCGAGGTGGAGGGCGGTCGGAAACGTGTCGTTCGTCGACTGGCCGAGGTTGACGTGGTCGTTCGGGTTAACGGCGGATCGGTCGCCCCGCGGGCGCCCGAGGATTTCGGCGGCCCGCCCGGCGATCGTCTCGTTGACGTTCATGTGGAACGACACGCCGGCTCCCGCCTGGTAGACGTCCACGACGAACTGGTCTCGGAGTTTCCCGGCGAGGATCTCGTCGCATGCCTGGACGATCGCCCGCACCTTGTCCGGGTCGAGCCGCCCCATCTCGAGGTTCGTCTCCGCGCACGCCCTCTTGATCCGGGCGTAGGCGGCGATCAGATCGGGGTGCGCCCACTCGCCGGAGACGGGGTAATTCTCGATCGCCCGCGAGGTCTGCGCGCCCCAGTAGGCTTCGTCGGGGATCTCGCGCACTCCGAGGCTGTCCTTCTCCTGTCTCAGAGCATCCTCCTCGATGTGCTCACGGCGCCCGGCGGGCTCTCGCGCACTCCCCGCAAACAGTAGCATTCTTCCTTCCGGTGGATGAAAATCGGGCCGCCACAACGCAGAAGAAGGAGGCCGTGATGACGATCAAAGCCAAGAAGTACGACGACCTGGTCGGGAAGCTCCCCGGCTTTTCCGCTCCGCAGATCGGGCAGCACCTCAAGCTCTATGAGGGGTACGTCAAGAAGATCAACGAGATTCGGGCGGAGATCGCGAAGATCCCATTCGAGGCGCGCAAGGCGAATGCGAATTTCTCGTTCGGCCGCTACTCGGAGCTGAAGCGCCGGGAGTCGGTGCCATACAATGGCGTCTACCTGCACGAGATGTATTTCGACAACCTCGGCGGTTCGCGCGGAAAGCCGAAAGCTGACCTCGCGCGCGCCCTTGAGGGCTCCTTCGGGAGTCAGTCGAACTGGGAAGAGGATCTGAGGGCATGCGCGGAAACGGCGACCGGCGGTTGGGTCCTGTTGACGTACGACCGGATCGACGGGAAACTCCACCACAACCAGATCTGGGAGCACTCGAACGGCGTCATGATCAACCAGGAGCACCTCCTCGCGCTCGACACGTGGGAGCACGCCTTCATGATCGACTTCGGAACGGACAAGAAGTCGTACCTCGCGGCGTTTCTCAAGAACGTGAACTGGGCCGTCGTCGCGGAACGCCTCGACGAGGCGACGCGGAGGGCCCGGGCCGCCTGAGCCGGCGAACCGCCGTCGCCCTTCTCGGGCTGGCAGCCGTTCTGGCGTTTGCACCCCTCTCCTGCCGGCGGCCGCCTGCCGGTGCGGAAAGCGATCCCGCCCGCGCTCGGGCGTCGCGTCCTCCGGCGCTGCCGGTCTGGTCCGGGTACTCCCTGCGCGACGCGGAGCGAGCCGCCGTCGAAGAATTCCTCCGCGCCAACCGCGACCTGCGCGTCGCCACGGACTCCGACCGAAGGGAGGGCGAGAGCGACGATTTCCGCAAGCTCTACGGCGTGTACCACCCGTACTTCCTCCGCGGGGACGTGAACGACGACGGGGTTCTCGACTTCGTCCTCGCCTTCGTGCGCCGCGACTCCGACCGGGACTCGCCCTGGTTCTCGATCGCCGTGTTTACCGGCACGGACAAATCCGGGTTCGCGTCCGGCACTTTCCTCGAGCGGGACGTGTCGCTCGCCGACGGGGACCTGTCGGTCGATCGCGACTCGATCATGATCACGCCGGACCTCGAGGAGGAGGAGAGCACCCGCCGCTACCGCTGGGACCCGATCCAGCGCTCTCACGTCTTCGTCCGCGACGACCCGGAGGAGGACGACGAAGTGCCCCAGTCGCAAACGTAGCCGTCGCCCTGCCGCTCCCGATCCGCCGGAGCTTCACGTACCGGATCCCGGACACACTCGCGGTGCCCCTGCCCGGAACGCGCGTGCGAGTGCCTTTCGGCGAACGGGTCCTGACCGGGATCGTCGTCTCGGACGCGCCGGGGGTTCCCGAAGGCAAGGAGATCGCGCTGCGCGACGTGCTCGAAGTCCTCGACGACGAGCCGGTCTGCCCGCCGGAGCTTCTCGAAACCGCGACGAAGGTGGCGCAGAGGTTCTTCGCGGCGCCCGGCGAAGTTCTGAAGAGCGTTCTCCCCGCACGGCTCCCCGCGGCCGGCTCAGTTCGATACCGCATCACGGAGAAGGGCGCACTCGCCGCGACGCGCGCGCCCCGGGAAGAGCGCCCGTTCCTCGAGGCGCTCGCCGACGGCCGGAGCGCCCGGGTGGCGGAGCTCCCTCCGGAAGCGCGACCGGCCCGCGAGGTGCTGCGAGCGCTCGAGCAGAGTGGCTGGATCCGCGCGGTCTCGACGGAGCGCCGCGCCGCGCGGCGTCCGGTCATCGCCTACCTCCCGGGCCGCCTCGGCCGGCCCGAAAGGGACGAGCTCCTTCGGCGCAGCCGCCGGGGCCGGGCGGCCGCCGACTGGCTCGAGTCGCTCGGCCGTCCCGCCACCGCGGCGGAAATCCGCCTCGCGACTGGCGCGGGTCCCTCCGTGCTGCGCACGCTCGCCGCGAAAGGCATCCTCTCGACGTTCGAGCAGACCGACCGGCGGGACGAGCGGGAGTTCTTTTCCCCGTTTCCGGCGCCTTCGCCGGGTTTCGTCCTCACGTCGGAGCAGTCGCGCGCGCTCGACACGATCCTCGCCGCGATCCGGGCGCGGCGCTACCTCCCGGCTCTCCTCCAGGGGGTCACCGGCAGCGGGAAGACCGAGATCTACCTCCGAGCGATCGCCGCCACGCTCGAGCTCGGCCGCGGGGCCGTCTGGCTCGTTCCCGAAATCGCGCTCACTCCCGTTTTCGCGAGAGAGCTGCGCCGCCAATTCGCCGACCGGGCCGCGGTACTCCACTCTGCGCTCTCGGAGGGGGAGCGCGGCCGCGCGTGGGACCGGGTCCGGTCGGGAGAAGTGCGGGTCGTCATCGGTCCGCGCTCGGCCGCCTTCGCTCCGATTGCGGACCCGGGCCTCTTCGTCGTGGACGAGGAACACGACTCCTCGTACAAGCAGCGCGAGAGCCCGCGTTACGACGCTCGGGAGGTCGCGGCGATCCGCGCGAAGGCGAACGCGGCGGCGCTCGTGATGGGCTCGGCCACCCCCTCGATGGAGACGTATCACGCCGCGCGAGTCGGCCGGATGGCGCTCCTGACTCTCACGTCCCGGGTGGAATCACGCCCGCTTCCGGCGGTCACGATCGTCGACCTCCGTCACGAAAAGTCGCTCCCGGAGGAGAAGGGAGTGCCGCTCTTCTCCGCGCCCCTCGTCGAACGCCTGCGGGAGGTCTTCGCGCGGGGAGAGCAGGCGATCCTCCTTCAGCCGCGGCGGGGCTTCGCGCCGTATCTCCTGTGCCGTGACTGCGGCTTCGACTTCCGCTGCTCGAACTGCAGCGTCTCTCGCACGGTGCACGAGCGCGGCCGGCGCCTCGTCTGCCACTACTGCGGCGAGAGGCGCCCGCGCCCGGAGCGCTGCCCGGAGTGCGGCGGCGCGCTCCTCGAGGCGATCGGGGCCGGCACCGAGCGCGTCGCGGAGCGGTTCGCCGATCTCTTTCCGGACGTGCCGTGGACGATCCTCGACCGCGACTCCGCGCGACGCCGGGGTGTGGAAGCCGTCGTGGACGACGTCCTCTCGGGACGCGCGCTCTGCTTGATCGGGACCCAGATGGTCGCGAAGGGCCACGACTTCCCGAACGTCACGGCGGTCGGCGTGCTCTCGGCCGACTCGATCTTGAACTTCCCGGACTTTCGATCCGCGGAAAAGACGTTTCAGCTGCTTGCACAAGTGTCCGGCCGCGCGGGCCGCGGCGCGGCGCCGGGCACAGTTCACGTGCAGACATTTCATCCCGGCCATCCGGCGATCCGTCGAGCCGCGGTGCACGACGTCGACGGCTTCGCCGAGGGAGAGCTCGAGTTTCGCCGCTCGTTCTTCTATCCCCCTTTTTCCGAGCTCGCGAGCGTACTCGTCTCATCCCCGGACCGCGAGAAGGCGGAGGCGGCCGCCGCGGAGGTCGGACGGGCCCTGTCGGCCGCGGCCCGCGGGAAGAACGTCCGCCTTTCGGGGCCCGCGCCGGCACCCCTCGAGCGGCTTCAGGGGCGGTGGCGCTTCCAGAGCCTCCTTCGCGCGCCCGATCGCGGCGCGGTGCTCGGAGTGCTCGAGGAAGCGATCCCCGACCAGCCGCCCGGCGGCACGCAGATCGCCACGGACGTCGATCCGCAGGACTTGATGTAGCGATCCGCTGTCAGGGCGGCCATTACAATATCGGCAGGTGAATGGCGAAGACGGACAGTTCGAGGAGCCGATCCTGCGCCTGCGCCAGCGGATCGAGGAGCTCTCGGCGCTGCCCGACGACGCCGCCCACAGGAAAGAGATCGAGCGCCTCCGGGAAAAGGTGGAACGGGTCTCCCGCGAGATCTACGCCGGCCTCACTCCCTGGCAGAAAACTCTCGTCGCCCGACATCCGGCCCGCCCGTACACACTCGACTACATCCAGGCGCTCCTGACCGACTTCGTCGAGCTTCACGGCGACCGCAAGTTCGCCGACGATCCGGCGATCGTGGCGGGTCTCGGACACTTTCGCGGTCGGCCGGTCGCCGTCGTCGGACATCAGAAGGGACGCGACACCAAGGAAAAGGTCCGGCGGAATTTCGGAATGCCCCGGCCGGAAGGCTTCCGAAAGGCCCTGCGGGTGATGCGTCTCGCGGACAAGTTCGATCGGCCGATCCTCTCGTTCGTGGATACGGCAGGCGCCTACCCGGGAATCGACGCGGAGGAACGCGGCCAGGCGGAGGCGATCGCCGTCAACCTTCGCGCGATGTCCGGCTTTCGCGTGCCGATCATCGTCGTCGTCACGGGCGAAGGGGGCTCGGGAGGGGCGCTCGCGCTCGGCGTCGGCGACCGCGTCCTCATGATGGAGCACGCGACCTACTCGGTCATCTCTCCCGAGGGTTGCGCGGCGATCCTCTGGAAGGACGCGTCGCGCAAGAAAGAGGCCGCCGAGGCGCTCCGCCTCACCGCGGTCGACCTGAAGGGCTTCGGCGTGATCGACGAGATCATTCCAGAGCCTCCGGGCGGCGCGCACTCGGACCCGGCGGGCGCCGCCGCTGCGGTGGGAGAAGCGGTCGAGCGGCACCTGCGCGAGGTCGCGGACCTGACTTCGGAGGAGCGCCGGGAGCGACGTTACCGTAAGTTCCGCGCGATGGGTCGTTACGAGGTCGCCGCGCACGAATAGGATTACTGGCGGACATCGTTTGTCCGACTCTCCGGGCGAAAATCCCCCCATGAAAGTGACTACGACGCCGCCGGATCGGACCTCGCCGGCCGCAGACGGCGGCCCCGGCGACGCCACGCTGCTCGCGCGCGGGGCGGGAGTCCCGCCCATCGTCGCGCGACTTCTGATGGCTCGGGGAATCGGGTCGGCGGAGGAGGCCGAGCTCTTCTTTCACCCCGACGAGTCGCACCTCTACGACCCCTTTCGGCTCGGCGGGGTCGGGGAGGCCGCCGAACGGCTCGTCGCCGCCGCGCGGAGCGGTCGCCGGATCGTCGTGTTCGGGGACTACGACGTCGACGGAGTCACGGCCGTCGCCCAGCTGAAGGCGGCGCTCACGCGCGCGGGAGCCACCGCGATCGCCTTCATCCCGCACCGGCTCAAGGACGGGTACGGATTCACGCCAGAAACAGTCCGCCGGGTCATCGACGAGCTCGCGCCGTCCGTCATCGTTACGGTGGACTGCGGGATCACCGCGGTCGATGGCGTGGCCTGCGCGCGCGAAGCCGGCGTCGACGTCATCGTGACGGACCACCACGTCGTCCCGGATCGCGTACCCGAGGGGGCGGTCATCGTCAACCCCCGCATGCCGGGGAGCTCCTACCCCTGCGCCGACTTATCCGGCTCAGGCGTCGCGTTCAAGCTCGCCCAGGCGATCGCAAGCACCGCGGGGGTTTCCCTTTCCACCGCGTCTCTCCTGCGGGCCGCGTGTCTCGGGACGATCGCCGACATCGTCCCGCTCACGGGCGAGAACCGGACGATCGCCGCGCTCGGCCTCGCCGAGCTCGCGCGGGCGCGCGCGCCGGGCCTCGTTGCTCTTCTCGAGGCCTGCGGCATCCCGCGCGGGTGCCCTCCCACCTCCGAGGACGTCGCTTTCCGGATCGCGCCGCGCCTGAACGCGGCCGGTCGGCTCGACACCGCCGAGCTCGCGCTCGCGCTCTTCGAGGAACGGGATAAGACTCGCGCCGGGGAAATCGCCGGGGAGCTCTGCGCGAGAAACTCGGAGCGACAGTCGATCGAGCGGCGCGTCGTCCTCGCGGCGCGCGAACGCATCGCCCGGGACTTCGATCCGGAGCGCGACGCCCTGATCGTCGAGGGAGACGCCTCGTGGCACCGCGGCGTGCTCGGGATCGCGGCGTCGCGGCTGGCGCGGGAATACAACCGGCCGGTACTGCTCTTCGCTCTCGAAGGAGAGAGGGCGTCGGGTTCCGGGCGGAGCATCCCGGGGCTGTCGCTCCACGCGACGTTGAAAGAGATGGGGGGCAAGTTCTTCGATTTCGGCGGGCACGACCAGGCGGTCGGCGGGACGGTCGCCATGCGGGACTTCGCCGCCTTCCGGGTAGAGGCGCGCTCCTTCTTCGCCGAACGAGTCCCGCGCGAGCGGTTCGTCCGCCGCGACGTCGCGGATGCGGAGCTCGCCCTCGAAGAGATCTCCGACGAGCTCCTCTTCCACCTCGCGCGATTCGAGCCGCACGGGGCCGGCAACCCGCGGCCCGTGTTCTCCTGCGGAGCGGTCCGCGCGGAGACCCCGTTCCGCCCGATCGGGGAGAGCGGCTGGCGCGGCCGCCTCTCCCGCGCCTCCGGGGCGATCGACGCCGTCGGCTGGCGCGAGGCGGTGAACGTCGGCGAGCGCTCGACGTCCGGAGACTTCGGGATTCGCTACCGGATCTCGCGCAGCCGCTGGAGCGGCCGACCGGAGGTGGAGATCGTGGACGCCGGAGATCCGCGGGCCACCGAGTTCCCGATTACTTCTCCCTCTCCCCACGGGGGAGAGGGCCGGGGTGAGGGGATCCCCGAGGCGCCTGCAGCAACGACGTGAAGGTGAAGCGCGCCGAGATCGCGATCCTCGTTTTCGGCGCCGCCTTTCTCCTCCTCCTGGCGGTGTACTTCCGCTCGGGCCAGAAGGTCACGGAAAAGCCCACCTCGGCCGGGGGCGGCCGGACGGCGCCCGCGCGAGGCGTGTCCGGCGGGAGTCCGGAGGCGGGAGAGGCGACGACGCTCCTCTCCGGTTTCGACTACACCGAGTCGGTCGGAGAGAAGCCGCTCTTCCGGATTCAATCCGACCGCACGGTCGGTTTCGGCGCTGGGGCGGGGCTCCCTCCCAACCTGTACGCGCTCGAGCGCGTGTCGCTCACCGTCTACCCCGAGGAAGGGCCGCCGGTCACCGTGCAATCCGACCGGGCGCGCTACGACGACCGGACGAAGGCCGCGGTCCTGTCGGGAAACGTTCGGTGGGTCGAGCCGCGGGACGGCGCGCTCGGCGAGACCGAGACGATCGAGTTCGACCCGACGACGAGAGTCCTTCGCGCGCCCGCCGCTCTCCACTTCACGCGCGGCACATTCGACGTGACCGCCGCCTCCGGCGCATATGACCTGAAGACCCGCGTTCTGTCGCTCGCCGGTCCGATCCGCGGCTCCGGAACGGGGCAGGGCAGCGGAGGCCTTTCGTCGATTTCCGGCGACTCCGGCGAGTACCGCCGCGACGAAGGGGTCGTCCTCCTCAAAGGAAACGTGCAGGCGTCCTCCGCGAAAGGAGATCGGGTCACCGCCGACCGGATGCTCTTGAAGTTCTCCCCCGAGGGGAACGTCGCGGAGTGGGCCCGCGCGTTCGATCGCGTTCGCGGCGCACTCTCGGCGGCCGCCGCAGGGGGAGTCGTACGCACCTATGCCGCCGACGAGGGCGTGCTCTTCTTCGACCCTTCGGGGGACGTCCGCTCGATCAGCCTGAAGGGAGCCCCGGCCACGGTGGACGAGCCGGGCCGCCGGATCTCGGGCCGGTCTCTCGACCTCGACTTCTCGGCGGGGCGTCCGGTGTCGGCGCGCGCCAGCGGCGACGTCCGCCTCCGGAGCGATCAGGGAAACGCGGAATCCGAGCGGGCAAGCGCCGTCTTCGCTGCATCGGGAGGGTTTCAGACGCTCGACCTCGAGGGCTCGGCGCGCGTCGAGGGTGAGGGGCGAAAAGGAAGCGCGAACCGCATCGTGGACCTCGCCGACCGCGGGGTTTGGATTTTGACCGGTACTGCGAAGACGCCGGCCACGGTCGAAGAGGGTGGTTCCCGCGTCTCGGCGTCGCGCATCGAAATCGACCGGAGACGCCAGACGCTCACCGCCGAAGGGAAGGCGCGCGCCGTCTTCCTCTCGGAGAAGGACCGCCCGTCCCAGGCGTCTACTTTCCTCGGGGACTCTGCCAGCCCGACGTTTGGAAAGGCGGATCGTATCGTCCTTGATCGCCGCGGGCGGCTCGCGACACTCTCGGGCGGCGCCAGCCTCTGGCAGGGCTCGTCGTCCCTTTTCGGCGAAGACATCACGTTGAACGACGCGGAACGCACCGCGGTCGCGGTCGGGAAGGTGCGCGCGGTGCTCGCTCGCGCGCCGGCAAGCGGCGCGGCGGGAATGAAGGAGGAGCCCGGCGTCGTCTCGGCGAGGCGCCTCCTCTATCGTGAAAGCGAGTCGAGCGCCGTCTTCGAGGACGCCGTCACGGTGACGCGCGGATCCTGGCGTGCTTCGGCGGACCGGGGCGTCGCGTTCTTCGGGAAGGCCCGGAAGCTCGAAAGGGTGGAGCTCTCCGGGAGCGTGTCGCTCGCGGACCGCGCGACGGGACGCACGGCCACGGCCGACCGCGCCATCGACCATCCGATCGAGGGACGAACGGTCCTGTACGGTAATCCCGCCCGGGTTTCCGACG
>JBKJVY010000142.1:0-3781 GCA_046717185.1 Thermoanaerobaculia bacterium | reverse complement strand
CCGTTCCGGATGGGGTACGCCGAGTGGCTGCACTCGCGGGGGCGGACCCGCGAGGCGGCCCGCGAAGCGCGCGAAGTTCTGCGGCGCCATCCGAGAGACGTCGCCGCGCTCCGCCTTCTCGCCGATTCGAGCCGGGAAGAGGGGCGGCGCTTTGCCGAAGGTCTCGCGGTCGAGAAGGTCGTTCGCTTGAGCCGGTCCCCTGACGACTTCGAGCGGCTCGTCGGGATCGCGGCGTCCGATGCCGCCTACGGGAAACGCTTCGCCGACGTCTCCGCCCGACTCAACCCTCGTCGACCTGCGCTTCCCGGCGGCGGCGCCGCCGCAACGCCCGTGCGCGCATCCGGGCCGCCCGCTCGGCCACCCGCGGATGCCGGCGGTGATACGTCCGAAGCGCCGCACGAACGAGCAGGTACGCCGCGAGACCGATGAGCGTCGCGAGGACCTGCGTTCCCACGAGGAACGACGCGAGCCTCGGCCGAAGCGTCGGTCCGGCGAACGCGTGCCAGAAGTCACGGTGCAGCAGTCGGTCCCACGGCAGGTCCGGGACCTCGGTCCGGTCGAAGCGCAGGAGCTGTCGGCCGAGCGCGTAGCCCGCCGCGAAGACCGGCGGGAGCGTCCAGGGGTTTCCGACGAACTGACCGAGCACCGCATCAACCCGGTTGAGCTTGAAGAGGAAGGCGAGGCCGAGCGCGAGAACGAAGTGCGCCCCGATGAAGGGGGAGAACCCGATTGCGACTCCCAGAGCGATCGCCGCCGCGACGCGGTCCGGCGACTCCTCCCGGCCGAGGAGATCGGCGAGAAGGATCTTCAACCGCCTCGAGAGCTTCAGAGGATGTTTCTGCCGGCGCCGAAACGCCCGCGGAAGCTGGAACTTCACGGCGTTTCGCTGAAGTGGTCGAAGCCGAGGTCGCCGACCGGACGCAGCCCGCGTTCATCTTCGAGGTAGACGCCCGCACCCGGTTCCACCCGTCCGATCCGCCGGACGTTGACGCCCCAGTCGGACGGCGGGTCCGCGAACCGTCCCGCGTTCACCGGTGAAACGGTGAAGAGAAGCTCGTAGTCATCCCCTCCCGCGAGCGCGGTCTCGACCGGATCGGTCCCCGTGAGTTCGGCGAAGGACCGTAGCGCGGGGGAGAGGGGGAGGCGCTCCCTCTCGATCACGAGGCGGACCCCGGACGCGCGTGCGAGGCGCGCGGAGTCCAGCCCGAGACCGTCCGAGACGTCGATCGCCGCGGTCGCGAGGCGGTCCGACGCGAGCGCCCGCCCGAGCGCGAGGCGCGGTTCGGGCTCCCGGTAGGCGGCGAGAAGCCGCGTGAGGTCGGGGACGGGAAGCCCCCCGGGTGTCCATCCGCCGGTGTCGGGCCGGGCCGGGAAACCCGCGCCCGCTCGAGCAAGCGCAAGACCCGCCGCAGCCTCGCCCAGCCAGCCGGAGACAAAGAGAACGTCGCCCGCGCGCGCGCCGCTGCGGAGCATCGGCCGACCCGCGGGCTTGCCCCACACGGCGACCGAAAGAAAGATCTGGGACGCGCGGGACAGGTCGCCTCCCGCGAGGGCGGCGCCGAACTCCTGAGCGCGGGCGGCAGCGGCAACCGCAATCTCAAGCGGAAGATCGTCGGCCGCGGACTCTGGAAATCCGACAGTGAGGAGAAAAAAGGCGGGCCAGGCCCCCATTGCGGCGAGGTCGGAAAGAGCGACGGACATCGCGCGGCGGCCGAGGCGGGTCGGATCCTCGCCCGACAGGAAGTCGACGCCCTCGACGAGCGTGTCGGTCGTCGCCACGAGCAGCCCGTCGGATCGGAAGACCGCCGCGTCATCGCCCGGGCCGACGAGGAGATCGCCGCTTCCCTCGATCGCTTCACGCAGGCGATCGACGAACCCGTCCTCCGACTTCATGGGGCGGGATTATCGACGGTAAGACATAGACGTAGGACGTGAGATGGGAGAAGGGTTGGAGCCTGGCCGGCGCTCGCCCCTGTGTCGTCTTACGTCTTAAGTCTCTCGTCTCACGCGATCCGCGCGTGCCGCGGGACGTCCCCGCTCGACGTCCGGCGCTCCGGGCTGCACGGGAATCTCCATTCTCTCAGGGGCCGGAAGCTCTCCGGCTCTTTCCGGCTCGGTCCCGGGAGTCGGATCGAGGGGGAGTAGCGCGAAGGCGAGCACTTCTTCCACGTTCTCGACGTAGCGGAACGTCATTTCGTGAAGGATTCGCGGGTTGATCTGCAGCACGTCGCGCCGGTTCAGCTTCGGCAGGATCACGGTCGAGTACTTCGCCTGACGGGCGGCGAGCACTTTCTCCTTCACGCCTCCGATCGGCAGCACTTCTCCGCGGAGGGTGATCTCGCCCGTCATCGCAACGTCGCGGCGCGCCTTCTTCAGTGTGAACGCCGAGATCATCGCGGTCGCCATGGTGATGCCGGCCGAGGGGCCGTCCTTGGGGATGGAACCCTCGGGGACGTGAACGTGGACGTCGTGCGTCTCGAAGAAGTCGGCGGGAATTCCGAGATCGGTTGCGTGGGCGCGCGCGTACGACATCGCCGCCTGGGCCGACTCCTTCATCACGTCCCCGAGTTGCCCGGTCAGGCGAAGCCCCCCCTTGCCGCGAACCGCGAGCGCCTCGACGAAGAGGATGTCACCGCCGACGGAGGTCCACGCGAGCCCGGTTGCGACACCGACCTGGTCCTTCTTCAGCAGCTCGTCGGCGAAGTGCTTCACCGCGCCGAGCATTTTCTCCACCGATGCGCCGGTGATCCGATACCGGCGGGTCTTTCCCTTCGCCACGGACACGGCGACCTTGCGGCAGATCGCGCCGATCTCCCGCTCGAGGTTTCGCAGTCCCGCTTCGCGCGTGTAGGCCTCGACGATCTTCCGGATGCCGCCGTCCGTGAACTCGACGTTCGCTTCCGTAACGCCGTTCTCATCCAGCTGCTTCGGGAGCAGGTGCCGCCGGGCGATTGCAACCTTCTCCTCGAGCGTGTAGCCGGAGAGCCGGATGACCTCCATCCGGTCGAGAAACGCCGGTTGGATGGGATCGAGGATGTTGGCGGTCGCGATGAAGAGCACCCGCGAGAGGTCGTAGTTGACGCCCAGGTAGTGGTCGCGGAACGAGAAGTTCTGCTCGGGGTCGAGGACCTCGAGAAGCGCGGAGCTCGGGTCGCCTCGGTAGTCGGAGCCGATCTTGTCGATTTCGTCGAGCATGAAGACCGGGTTCGACGTGGCCCCCTGGTGGATGCCCTGGATGATCCGGCCGGGCATCGCTCCCACGTAGGTGCGCCGGTGCCCGCGGATTTCTGCTTCGTCCCGCACTCCGCCGAGCGACAGGCGGACGAATTTCCGATCGAGCGCCCGCGCGATCGAGCGGCCGAGCGACGTCTTGCCGACGCCGGGCGGGCCCACGAAACAGAGGATCGGTCCCTTCAGCGTCTTCTTCAGCGCGTGCACGGCGAGGAACTCGAGGATCCGCTCCTTGACCTTCTCGATGTCGTAGTGGTCCTCGTCGAGGATGGCGCGGGCGCGGTCGAGGTCGACGGAGTCCTCCGAGAGCTTCGCCCACGGGAGCCCCGTCATCCAGTCGAGATACGTTCGGATGATCGCCGTCTCCGCGGAATCCGGGTGGCTTCTCTCCAGCCGCTTGATCTGTTTCTCGATCTCCCCGGCGGCCTCCGCGGGTATCTCCTTCTCCGAGATGAGGCGCCGGTAGGTCTCCAGCTCCTCGGTCATCTCCTCGCCCTCGCCGAGCTCCTGCTGGATGGCGCGCAGCTGCTGGCGCAGGTAGTACTCGCGC
>JBKJVY010000141.1:0-4683 GCA_046717185.1 Thermoanaerobaculia bacterium | reverse complement strand
CCGCTGGCGTCCCGAAGATAGATGTTTCGCGTGTCACCACGATCAGATGCGAAAACGAATCGGCGGCCGTCGGGGGACCAGGTCGGCCAGAAGTTGAACCGACTCTCGAAAGTCATCCGGGTAGCTTCCCCGCGCGCGCTGTCGATCTGCCAGAGGTCGAAGCCTTCGCTGGAGCTCCTCAGGACGAGGACGCGCGTGCCGTCCGGAGAAATCGTCGGATCCGCGTATGAGGCCGGGGGCGCGGCGAGTGATCCGACGACCTGTCCTCTTCGGTCGAGCCAGAGGAGGCGAGTCTGCGCGAGCCCGCTGGGCGACTGGACGAGAACGCCATTGCGCGAAACCGAGACCGCCGGGGCGCCCGCCGCGTGGCTGGTCACGTTCGGAACTTCGCGCAGCGCGGCGGCGGCGCCCGTGAGACGCCCTCTCTTCGGGTCGAACGGATGCGCCACGACCGCGTCCCGACGGCCGTAGAGGATGTATCCCGGGTCGGCGTACACGGCCGCTCCCGAACCCGTTGCGACTTCCGCACCGGGCCGCGGCTCGCCGTCGAGCGATCCCAGACGGATCGCGAGCTCGTTTTCCCGCCCCGGGATGGCCACGTAGAGGAAGCGCCGACCGTCGGGAAGGAAACTCGGGAACCGGTGTCCGATCTCACCCTTGTCGAGTCGCGTCGCGGGAGACACGGCGCCGCCGTTGTCGTCGACCCGCATCAGGGGACCGCCTGACGACGGGCCGAAGACGATCTCCCCGCGGCTCCCCCAGGACCCGCCGCGGGGATTCTGAGCGTCGGCGAGCGTCAGCGCCCCGCCTCCATCGCGTGGAATCTTCTTCAGCTTCGAGTCGGCGAAGAAGGCGAGGTTCCGGCCGTCGGGAGACCAGAACGGCGTTTCCGCGCCGTCGGTTCCCGAAAGAGGCTGCGGCATGAGCGAATCGAGCGAGCGCAGCCAGATCCGCCGGAGACCGTTCGAATCGGTCGCGATGAACGCGGCCATACGCCCGTCGGGTGAGACCGCGATCTCCGACGGCTCCGCGCTGACCGTGACGTCCGGCGGGGCCACGAGAGACATCCGAACAGCTCGAGGAGGCGTCGGGCGCGGCCGGAGGAGTGACCCGGCCACTACGCCCAGCGCGAAAAGCAGGACCGCGGCCGCGATACGCGCCACGGAGGCCGGCGACCTTCGCCGCGCGACGACGGGTACGGGGATGCCGGTCTGCGATCCCGCCTCCGCGATCCACTTCAGCTCACCGCCGAGATCCGCGGAGTTCTGCCACCGATCCTCGGGGTCCTTCGCGAGAGCTTTCTTCACCACGTGATCCAACGCCGGCGGCGTCATCGGATGGAGCTGCGAGATCGGCTGCGGGTCGTCGCGCAGAATCGACGAGATCAACGACGCCTGCGTCGCGCCGGAAAATGCCTTCTTCCCCGTCGCCATCTCGTACAGCACGCAGCCGAACGCGAAGATGTCCGTCCGCGCGTCGGCTTCCCTGCCCTCGAGCTGCTCGGGCGCCATGTACTGGAACGTCCCGAGGATCGTCCCCTCCTGCGTCAGACCCTGCTGCGTCGGAAGCGCCGTCAGGCTCGAACGCTGAGACGCCGGCGCCATCACCTTGGCAAGCCCGAAATCCAGCAGCTTCACCCCCGACTTCGTGATCATCACGTTGCCGGGCTTCAGGTCCCGGTGCACGATCCCCTGCCGGTGCGCCTTGTCCAGAGCGTCGGCGATCTGGACTCCGTAGCGAAGGGTCTGCTCCAGAGGCAGCGGTCCCATAGCCAGCCTCTCCGCCAGCGTCTCGCCCTCCAGGTACTCCATGACGAGGTACTCGGTCTCACCTTCCCGACCCACGTCGTGCAGCGCGCAGATGTGCGGGTGGGAGAGCTGCGAGATCGTCTTCGCCTCCCGCTCGAACCGCTGGCGGACCGGCTGGCTAAGGGCCCGCTTCCTCTCGAGCCGGCCCTGCGGTTCGGAGTCCAGATCGCCGACGCTCTGGACAAGGCGCACCGGCAGGGGATCGTGCACCGCGACCTGAAGCCGGGAAACGTGATGCTCACGAAGTCCGGGGTCAAGCTCCTCGACTTCGGGCTGGCGAAGGTTGTCGCGCCGGCGTCGCAGCAGTCGAGCCTGACGGCCCTTCCCACACAGGCCGGTCTGACGCAGGAAGGGACGATCCTCGGGACGTTCCAGTACATGGCGCCCGAGCAACTGGAAGGGAAGGAGGCCGACGCGCGGACCGACATTTTCGCGTTCGGCTGCGTGCTCTACGAGATGGCGACCGGGAAGAAGGCGTTCTCCGGCGCGACACAGGCGTCGTTGATTTCCTCGATCCTGCGGGACGACCCCCAACCGATCTCCCGGGTCCAGCCCATGTCGCCGCCGGCGCTCGATCACGTGGTGAGGAAGTCTCTGGCGAAGGATCCCGAGGACCGCTGGCAGAACGCGGCCGACCTCGGCGGAGAGCTCAAGTGGATCGCGGAGGGCGGATCTCAGACCGGCATCATGGCGCCGGTCGTTTCGCGGCGGAAGCGGCGCGAGTGGTTCGCGTGGGGCGTGGCCGGTTTGCTCCTGCTCGCCACGCTTTTTCTCGGCAACGAAGTGCGGCGGCTCCGAGCGGGGGGTGACGTCGAGGCGATCCACTCTTACCTCGATCCTCCCGACAAGACGGCCTTTCGCTTGACGGGCGACGACTCGGCGCCGATCGCGCTGTCTCCGAACGGGCAGCGCGCGGTCTTCGGCGCGGGCGGAAAGCTGTGGGTCGAATCGCTCGCCACCGGCGCCGTCGCACAGCTCGCCGGCACGGAGGGCGGGCGCTTTCCATTCTGGTCGCCGGACAGCCGTTCGATCGGGCTCTTCTCGGACGGGAAGCTCAAGGTCATGGAGGCCTCGGGCGGGCCCGCGCAGACGATCTGCGACGCTCCGAACTCCCGCGGCGGAACGTGGGGGAAAAGCGGCGTCATCGTGTTCGCCCCGGACATCGGCGTCGGTCTTTCGCGAGTGGCGGCATCGGGCGGCGCGCCGGCGCCCTTGACCACCATCGAGGACCGGCAGAAGCACACGACGCACCGCTGGCCGTACTTCCTGCCCGACGGAAAAAACGTTCTCTACCTCGCCGCGAACCACGCGAGCCCCCGATCAGAGGAGAACGGTATTTACGTGGCCGCTATCGACGGCGGACTTCCCCGCCGGCTCATCTCGTCGTACGGCAGCGCGCAATACGCTTCGGGTCGGCTCCTCATCGTTCGGGACAAGAGCTTGATGGCGTTTCCGTTCGACGCGAAGCGACTCGAGATTTCCGGTCGGCCTCTGCGTATCGCCGACGACGTCCACTTCGACGTCGGTGTGTGGCGAGGGACGTTCACGACCTCCGAGAACGGCATCCTCGCATACCAGGTCGCCCGGGAGGGCGGCGGCGGCCGTTTGACGTGGGTTGATTCGTCCGGCCGGCGACTCGCGACCGTTGGGGAAAAGAGCGAAGCGTTTTCGCCCGAGTTGTCGCCCGACGGCCGCCGCGCGAGCGTCGTCATGGGAGACCCGAACAACGACGTATGGGTCTACGAGCTCGATCGCGGTGTCCAGACGCGCCTGACCACGAACGTTCAGGCGCAGATCGCGCCCGTGTGGTCTCCGGATGGCTCCCGGATCGTGTTCGTCCAGGGACTGAGGGGAGGGCGGGCGGAATTCGTCCTGGCCACCATCGCGGCGGACGAGGCGGGTAAGCAGAAAGACATTTACGAATCAAAGGAGAGATTCGAAGTCACGGACTGGTCCCGCGACGGCCGATACCTGCTCCTGGATCGCGGCAACATCGGGGCGACGGACATCTGGGCTTTCCCCGTCGACGATCCGGCAAAGGCCTTTCCGCTCGTTCAGTCGCCGTTTCTCGAGGGGAGCGGTCAGTTCTCACCGGACGGACGCTGGGTCGCGTACACGTCGCAGCACACCGGCCGGGACGAGGTCTACGTGACCTCGTTTCCGAGCGGCGGCGCGCGATGGCAGGTTTCCGGAGGCGGCGGGACCCAGCCCCGCTGGGGCCCGGACGGCCGTCAGCTCTACTTCGTTTCGTCCGCCGGCGAGCTGACCTCAGCTGCCGTCGACAGCAGCGGGTCTCGACTCGACGTGAAAGACGTCCAGCCGCTCTTCCGCGCGAACATGTTCACCGGCCCGAGGGTCGGCATGTACGGGTACGACGTTTCTCCCGATGGAAAGCGGTTCCTCGTCAACGATGCCGGAGAGGCGGGAGTCGCGCGGGTCGCGCTGGTGACGAACTGGACGGCGGAGCTGAAACAGTGACGCTTTCCTCCGGCTCTCGTCTCGGCCCCTACGAGATCCTCTCGCCGCTCGGCACGGGCGGGATGGGAGGTGCATCGGGAGGGAGGACGGACGCATACATCGCTGGATAGATGTATGATCCCATAAATGAAGCGTCTCCAGATATTCATTGAAGAAGAGCTGGACTCGGCCCTCGAGAGGAAAGCCCGATCGGAGGGGAAATCGAAGGCCGCCCTCATCCGCCGGTATGTCCGTGAGCGGCTGAGCCCGCTGCCACCAATCGAAAAGGATCCTCTCTGGAGGCTCGTCGGCGTGGACGACTTCGAACCCTCGCCGGTCGACGAGGTCGTCTACCGATGATCTTCGTAGACACCTCCTTCTGGATCGCTCTGCGGAACCGGCGCGACCCGCGTCACGC
>JBKJVY010000140.1:0-3105 GCA_046717185.1 Thermoanaerobaculia bacterium | reverse complement strand
AAGAAGGGAAACCGGTACTTCTTCTTCAAGAACACGGGCCTTCAGAACCAGTCCGTCCTCTACGTGCAGGACGGCTGGGGCGGCACCCCGCGAGCCCTGATCGACCCGAACACGATGTCGGCCGACGGCACCGTCGCGTTGAGCAACACCTCCCCGTCCGACGACGGCCGCCTTCTCGGTTACGCGGTCTCCAAGAGCGGTAGCGATCGCCAGGAAATCGCCGTCCGCGACGTCGGGACCGGTCAGGACCTCCCCGACAGGCTCGTGTGGGTCAAGTTCTCCGGGATCTCCTGGACGCCGGACGGGAAGGGGTTCTTCTACACGCGTTACCCCGAGACGGGCACCGTGCCCGCCGGCGACGAGCACTACTTCCCGAAGCTCCACTACCACCGGCTGGGCGAGCCCCAGGAGAAGGACGCGATGCTCTTCGAGAAGCCCGCGGACAAGGAGGTCGGCGTCGGCGGAGTCGTCTCGCACGACGGCCGCTGGCTCATCATCCTTCCCGGCAAGGGCGCGAGCAACAAGACGGAGGTCTGGGTACTGGATCTCAAGACGCGGGGCGCCCGGCCCGTCGCGGTTTTCACCGGATACGACCATGGGTACTCGGTCGCCGAAGTCGTCGACGGCCGCCTCTACGCGCGCACGGACCGGGGTGCTCCTCTCGGACGCATTATCGCCGTCGACCTCACCCGGCTTCCGAAGGACAACCGGGACGCACCCTTCGTCGAGATCGTGCCCCAGGGAGCCGACACCATCCAGAGCGCCGACGTTCTCAACCGGAAGCTCGTCGTGCGGCGCCTTCGCAACGCGAGCACCGCGCTCGAGGTGCGCAGCCTCGCGGGCAAGCTCGAGAAGGAGATCGCGCTTCCGGGAATCGGGACGGTGGGAGCGATCTCGGGCGACGTGGACGACAAGGAGATGTTCCTCGGCTATAGCTCGTTCACGGAGCCGCCGACGAACTTCCGCTACGACTTCGCGAAGGGCGAGCTCGTCCCGTTCCAGAAGACGGACGTCAAGGTCGATCCTTCCCTCTACGAGACCGAGCAGGCCTGGTATCCGTCGAAAGACGGGACGAAGGTCTCGATGTTCCTCATCCACAAGAAGGGTCTCGCCCGTGACGGAAACCGGCCCGTGTATCTCTACGCGTACGGCGGGTTCAACATCAGCCAGACTCCGGGATTCTCCGCGACGCGGTACGTCTTCCTGGAGAAGGACGGCATCGTCGCGATTCCCAACCTGCGCGGGGGCGGCGAGTACGGCGAAGCCTGGCACCAGGCCGGGATGCGGGAGAAGAAACAGAACGTCTTCGACGACTTCATCGCGGCTGCCGAATGGCTCGTCTCGAGCGGCTACACGAAGTCCGAACGCCTGGCGATCGGAGGCGGCTCGAACGGAGGGCTGCTCGTTTCCGCGGTGATGATGCAGCGCCCGGAGCTCTATGGCGCCGTCGTCTGCCAGGTGCCGGTGGCGGACATGCTTCGCTACCACCGCTTCACCGTGGGGCGCTACTGGATCTCCGAGTACGGAAACGCCGAGGTCGCGGAGGATTTTCCGTTCCTCTACAAGTACTCGCCATACCACAACGTGCGCGACGGCGCCGCATATCCCGCGACGATCATCACGACCGCCGACACCGATGACCGTGTCGATCCGGGTCACTCGAAGAAGCTGGCGGCTCGACTCCAGGAAGCGCAGGGCGGCGACGAGCCGATCCTGATCCGCGTCGAGACGAAGGCGGGCCACGGGGCCGGCAAGCCGACGGCGAAGGTCCTCGACGAGCAGGCCGACGTGTGGACCTTCCTGTTCTCGCAGCTCGGCATGATCTGAGGACCATCCGCGAGTCGAGGCCCCCTCCCCTGAGTCCACTCCGAGTTGAAGCCCTTCGGGTCACCCCGAACGTCCGTCTGCGCTGAGGCCTCCGCGGGAACCTCTCCCGCGGGCCGGTGTCTCTTTCTTCCAGGAGGCACTCATGCGACACCGCGCCCTTTCGCTCACCCTTTTTCTCGGTTTCGCGACGATCGTCCCGCCGCTCGCCGCCGCCAGACGGGACGGATTCGGGATCTCGGTCGTCGTCGACGGGTGTGAGTCCCCGGAGTTTCATCACGACGGGAAGATCTATGTCGAAGCACTCCGGGGAAGGGACTTCACGGTGAGGCTCTCCAACCCGACCTCGGAACGGATCGCCGTGGCCCTCTCGGTCGACGGACGAAACGTCGTCGACGCGAAGCGCACCACGGCCCGGGGGGCGGCCAAGTGGGTGCTCTCCCCCGGACAGACGGTCGAGATACCCGGTTGGCAGGTCTCCGGCGAGACCTCGCGGAAGTTCTTCTTCACCGAGACCGCGCGCTCCTATGCGAAATGGCTCGGAGACACCCGTAACGTCGGAACGATCGAGGCGGTCTTTTTCCGGGAGAAGCGGCATTGGGTCTCGCCTCAGGCCGTCGAAGGCGGTACGCCCGGCTCGGCGCCTCAGGCGGCGGATGAGGCTTCGAGCCTTCGTCGGGACGCACCACCGACGGCGGGGGCGGTGAGGGAGACGAAGGAAGCCGATCAGTTCGCCGCGACCGGCATCGGCGAGAGGACCGAGCACCCAGTCCGCTGGACCCGGTTCGAGGAGGAGCCGGAGCCGGCCGCGCGGATCGCGGTGCGATACGAGTTCCGCCGCGAGCTCGTCCGCCTCGGGGTTCTGCCGCGGAGCGACGACGCGCTGGCGAGCCGGGAGCGCGCTCGCGGGTTCGAGCCCCGGTACGCTCCGGATCCCGACCGCCGGCAGTAGTTTTCCGTGGATGACGTGCGGGGCGGAGTGGAAAGTAGAATCGGGTCGTTCCCCACCGGACGCGATCGCTTGGAGACTGCCCCGCCCGAGCTGACAGACGACGAGCTCATCGCCCGATCGAAGGAGGGCGATGAGGACGCGTTCGGCGAGTTCGTCCGCCGACACATGCCGGCGGTCCACCGCTGGATGGCGCGGGCGGTCGGCGAGGACGATGCGGACGATATGACCCAGGACGTTTTCCTGCGCGCCTACCGCGGACTCCCCCGCTTCCGGCAGCAGGCCCCGCCCCGGGCCTGGCTCGCCGCAATCGCCGACAACGCGATCAAGAA
>JBKJVY010000139.1:0-6304 GCA_046717185.1 Thermoanaerobaculia bacterium | reverse complement strand
CCGGCGGGCTCGCGTACCGTCGTCGGGACGGTTCGATCCTCACGTTGAAGGAGCGAGCGCTCAAACACTTCACGACCGGGCTGTCGACGATCGCGACCGCGTCCACGCATCGCGCGGAGCTCCTGCGCGACTTCGCCGCCGCGCGGGCCGCCTCCTTCGGCGCGCCGGCGCGGCACTACGTCGTCGCGGGGAGCCCGGATGCCTACAAGCTCCGCCTCTTTGCCGAGACGCTGCGCGCGCAGGGCATCCAGGTGAAGCGGGCCCCCGCCGGCGGCAGGAACGTAGCCCGGCCCGCCGGCGAGCTCGTCATCGAGACCGCGCAGCCCTCGGGCGCGCTCGCGGCGGCACTGCTCGACGAGAAGGCCGAGATGCCGGCCGCTTTCATCGAAGAGGAGCGGGCGAAGTTTCTGCGCCGCGAGGAGGATGGCTTCTACGACGTGACCGCATGGTCGTTGCCGGCGGCTTTCGGGCTCGAGGCGTCGCGCGTCGCCGGCCGGGCGCCGGCCGGGTCCGAGGAGGCGGTGCCCCGAGCCGGCCGCGTCGAGCGCCCCGGCGGGCGCCTGGGCTTCCTCGTCCGTTCGCCCGGGCTGGGCGCGTTTCCGATCCTCGCCCGCTGCGCCGAGAAGCGCGTGCCGGCCTCGGTCGCCGCAAAGAGTTTCCGGGTGTCGAGAGAGACGTATGCCGTCGGATCGCTCTTTCTCCGGCGCGACGGCGCTCCCCCGGATCTCGACTCGATCGTCGCGGATCTCGCCCAATCGACGGGCGTGGACTTCCTCGGAGTCGATTCCGCCTGGACGGAGGAGGGCGTCGCCCTCGGCTCCTCGA
Organism: Thermoanaerobaculia bacterium; assembly: GCA_046717185.1. Taxonomy (GTDB): domain Bacteria; phylum Acidobacteriota; class Thermoanaerobaculia; order UBA5066; family Gp7-AA6; genus Gp7-AA6. Next base: position 5,479 of record JBKJVY010000139.1, on the reverse strand, counting down.
GCTTCGTGCCCTGGAAGCCGGTCCGGGTCGGGCTCCTCATGGGTCCCGGCGTGGATCGGTCCTCCTCCGGATGGGCGCTCGACGCGTTCCATCGCGTGTTCCGCTACCCGGTTTCGGTTCTCGACGTCGACGAGTTCGACGACGTGGAGCTCGCCCGATACGAAACGCTCATCGTTCCCGAGGCGTCCTCGCGCGTCACGTCGTCTCTCGCGAAGCAGAACGCGGAGGCGCTCCGGGCGTGGGTGAAGGGCGGCGGCGTGCTCGTCGGAATCGGCGCGGGCGCGGGCCTCCTGCGCGAAAAGGACCTCGGGCTCTCGCGGGCGGCGGAGTGGAAGCCAGCCCGGGAGAAAAAAGGGGAGAAGGACTCCGACGAGAGCGCGCCGCCCGCGGACCCGAAGAAGAAGAAGAAAGGCGAGCCCGTTCCCGATTCCTCAGAGGCGACCGAGGCGGATCTCCCGAACCGACGCATCCCGATCCCCGGCGCGATCTTCCGAACGCGGTCGCGGCCGGAGCATTTCCTCCTCTTCGGCAGCGCCGAGAAGCTGCGTGTGCTGCTCGCGACCGACGCGCCTCTCGTCCCGCCTGAGGACCCGTTCGAGACGGTCGTCTCGATCGAGCGGGATAAACCGCTCGCCTCCGGCCACGCGTGGCCGGAAGGGGTGGAGCGGCTGGCGGGGTCCCCTTATCTGATCGCCGAGCCGGCCGGAAAGGGATGGGCAATCACGTTCGCCGACGACCCCAACTTCCGCGGCTTCTGGCTCGGGACCTCGCTTCTCTTCGGCAACGCCGCGATCCTCGCGCCGAGCTTCCAGCCATAAAACAGGAAACGAGAAGAAACGACAGAAGGCCGAGTCGTCGTTTCCCGTTTTCCTTTTCCCGTTTCCCGTTTCCCGAACTACATCCGCGATCGAAGGGCACGCGTGGCCTGGCGGACCTCTTCTGGCGTAGGCTTGAGCTCGGTGACACCCGGATCCTCCCGCCGATAGCGCACGACTCCGTCCACCACGGTCGCGGCGACGTTCTCGCGCCCCATCGAGTACACGATCGCGCCGTAAGGCTCGGGCGACCAGTCGTCCGGAAGGGACCAACCCAGCTCCGGATCGAGGACGACGAGGTCCGCTCTCGCGCCGGGAACGAAGCCCTCCGGCCCCTCCAGCCCGAGCGCCGCGGAACCGTCCCACGTCGCCATTCTCAGGACCTCGAACGCGGAGAGGGAACCCGCGCCGGGCCGCGCGTGCGGCAGGAGTGCCGCGAGCCGCATCTCGCGAAACGGATCGAGACGGTTGTTGCACGCCGCGCCGTCTGACCCCAGAGCGACCCGAACGCGGGCTCGGCGCAGCTCGGGCACCGGGCAGACGCCCGACGCGAGCTTCAGGTTGGACGAGGGGCAGTGGACGACCGTCGTCCCGCGCTTCGCGAGGACCCGGAAATCGCTCTCGCCGGTGTGGACCGCGTGCGCGACACACGTGCGCGGAGACAGGAGGCCGACCGAGTCGAGGTAGGCGACGTTCGGCAATCCGGTCCGCTGCTCCACGAGCGCGCACTCGGCGCGGTTCTCGCTCGCGTGCGTGTGGATGACGAGGTCCCCGTCGCGGGCGAGCTCCGCCGCGGCTCGCAGGAGCCCGTCTGTGCAGGACACAGCAAACCGTGGCTGTACGGCGACCCGCAGGCGGCCGTTCTCCCGACCGTGCCATGCGTTTCGGAGCCGCTCGGTCTCGGCCAGACCCTCCCGGGCGGGCGCGCGGAGATATGCGGGGGTCGTGTCCGGGTCGTCCATGAGCACGTTGCCGCCGACGTATCGGATTCCGCTCGCCGCGGCCGCCTCGAAGAGCGCGTCCGAGTGCCGCACGGTGCCCATGTCGAGGACCGCGGTCACCCCGGCGGAAAGCGACTCGGCGAGGCCGAGACGCGCGGAGACGGACATCGTCGCCGCGTCGTGAGCCGCCTCTCCCGGCCAGACGTGGCGCTCGAGCCAGGGCAGGAGCTCAAGGTCGTCCGGCCCGTTGCGAAGGAGGGTCTGGCAGAGGTGCAGGTGCGCCTGGACGAAGCCGGGAAGGACCCACTGACCACGCGCGTCCAGCCGCTCGATCGAGCCCCGGGCGTCATTCGGATCGCGCCGCGCGAGGCGGGCCGCCTCCCCGCCGGTCGCGCGGATCCGGCCGTCCTCGACGTAGAGGTCGGCGCCCGGGTGGATGTCGGCCGGCTCGGTCAGGCCGAGGAGGGTGCCCCCCTCGATCAAGAGGCCGCTCATGGAGGCGGTCGCGGGGAGACGCGCCCTAAGCCGGGATCCGCCGGAGCATCACGAGCGTCCGGTCGTCGGCGAACGGTTCTCCCTGCGCGTGCTCTTCGAGCTCCTTGAGGAGCGCATCTTCGATGTCATCGGGGGCGCGTCCGACCTGTCCGGCGATGAACTCCTTCAAACGCGGGAATCCGAACTCGGTGCCGTCGGGGCTGTTCGCCTCGGTGACTCCGTCGGTGTAGAGGCAGAGGAGGTCCCCCGGCTCCAGCGTGAAGCGGGACGAGCCGTACGGCTTGCCCGGGAAGAGCGCGAGCGGGAGCCCGTGGGACGACAGCTCCTGCATCGAGCCGTCGGGCTTCAAGAGGATCCCCGGGTTGTGGCCGGCGTTCGTGTACTCGATTTGGCCCGTCCCGGGATCGAGCAGGACGAGGATGAACGTGATGAAGCGGTCCGGACCGGTCCGGCGCGAGATCGCCTCCGACAGGCGTCCCGTCATCTCCGCGACCGGGACGGACTCGTCCGCCCACGCGTGGAACGAAGCCTGGAGTGACGCCATGAGGAGCGCCGGCCCCACCCCTTTTCCGCAGACGTCCGCGATCGTCGCGTACATCTTCTTGTCCGGCCGGGAGCGAAAGTCGAAGTAGTCCCCGGAGACCTGCCGCGAAGCGGTGTTCGAGCCGTGCAGCTGGTATCCCGGGACAACCGGCGCGCTCTCCGGCAGAAGCCGCTGCTGGATCTCGCGCGCGAGTGCGAACTCACGGTCCATCTGCTTCTTCTCGGCGGCGCCCTCCATCAGGCGCGCGTTCTGGATCTTCGCGGCGGCGACGTTGGCGAGGGACGTCAGAAGGCGCAGGTCCGCTTCCTCGAAAGAGCGGTGCCCTACCTGGCTGTCCACGTAAATGAGCCCGACGACCTCGCCCTCGTTCTCGAGCGGAGCGGCGAGAACCGACTTGATGCCCGAGAGCCGGATCGAGTCCGCGAGCGAGACGCCCGACCCGGTGGACGTGTCCATCAGGATCAGGCCGTTTCTCTTCTCGACGACCTGGGCGACGAGGGTCTTCGAAAGCCGAATGTCCTCCGGCGACATCCCTTCGGCGACCCGCACGACCGCCGGGATGAGCTCGTTCGTCACACGCGACCGGAGGAGGACGACGCCGCGGTCGGGCATGAGGGTCTCGAAGACCTTGTCCATGAGGAACTTCAGGAGCTCGTCCACCGAAACGTCTCTGAGGAGCTGGATCGTCAGCTCGTTGACCACCCGAAGGGACTCGATCAGCTTCGCGAGCTGCTCGGCGGGGAGTCTTGGATCGGTCTCCTGGTGCTGCGCGCGAAGGAGCTCAGCCGACGCCTTCAAGATCGTGTTGTCTAGCGCGTCCGTGCCGCCCGCCTCGATCCGCACGCGCGTCGTTGATTCCGACTCGAGCTTCAGCGTGACGCCGCCGAGAGTGACCCGGTCGCCCGCCTTGAGCGGTTGGGGGGCGGAGAGCCGCTCGCCGTTCAGAAACGTCCCGTTCCGGGATCCCATATCCTCGACGAGGAGGCCCCCGTCGTCGTCCTTGACGATCCGGGCATGCTGGCGGGAGAGCATTTTGTCGGAGATCGGCAGGTCGTTCATCGACGAGCGGCCAATCGTCGTGACCGGCTTTTCGAGCGGAAACTTGCGCGCCGCCATTCCGGGCGCACTCACATAGACGTAAAACACGGTAGGTTCGGGATTCTACTCGTTAGCCGGCAGCCGACTGCCGGAAGCCTCGTTCGGGCGCCAGCGTTCTCCGTTCCCACTTCCCTTGTCGCGGCCCCCTTGCGCAACCGGCTTCCCTCCCCTAGAATGTGCGGTTCCATGAAAAAGAACCTTCACCCCGAGTATTACGAGGTCCTGGTCCACTGCGCGTGCGGAGAGACGTGGACGACGTCCTCCACGAAGAAAGAGCTGCGCCTCGAGATCTGCAGCAAGTGCCACCCGTTCTTCACGGGCAAGCAGAAGCTCGTCGATTCTGCGGGCCGCGTCGAGCGGTTCCGCAAACGGTACGAGAAGAAGACCTCCGGCGCTTCGACTTAGATCCGTGGCCGCGGTCCGGGCGTTCCCCTTTTCCGTTCTTTTACCTCTCTAGCGGTTCCGCCGGGGTCCGGCTCCCGGCTGGCGGACAGCTGAGAGCGGATAGCTGACAGCCATGTTTTCCAAGCTCGAAGAGATCCGCCGAAAGTACGAGGAGGTCCGGGCACGGCTCGGTGATCCCGAGTTCGTCCAGGACCATCGCGCTGTTCGCGACGCGCAGAAGACCCTCGCCGAGTTCGAGCCGATCATCGCGAAGAACGAGGAGCACTCCCGAGTCGCCCGCGAGCTCGCTGGCGCGCGCGAGCTCGTGGAATCCCTCGCGCCGGGTGAGGAGCTCTACCAGATGGCCGCCACCGAGCGGGGCGCCCTGACCGAGCGGCTCGCGGAACTCGAACAGGAACTGAAGCTCCTGCTTGTCCCTCGCGACCCGAACGACTCGCGCAATGTTTTCGTCGAGATCCGGGCGGGCACGGGCGGCGAGGAGGCGGCCCTCTTCGCGGCCCAGCTTTTCCGGATGTACCAGCGGTACGCCGAGGGGCGGCGGTGGAAGGTCGAGATCGTGGACCGCGACGACACGGGCATTGGTGGGATCAAGACGATCACCGCCCTGATCGAAGGGGACGCCGCTTTCTCCCGGCTGAAGTACGAGAGCGGCGTCCACCGCGTCCAGCGGGTCCCTCAAACGGAGGCGTCCGGTCGCATCCACACGTCGGCGGCCACCGTGGCTGTTCTGCCCGAGGCCGAGGACGTCGAGGTCAAAGTGGAGGAGAAGGACCTTCGCGTGGACCGTTTCTGCGCCTCCGGGCCGGGCGGGCAGGGGGTCAATACTACGTACTCCGCCGTGCGGATCACCCACATTCCGACGGGGCTCGTCGTCCAGTGCCAGGACGAGAGAAGCCAGGTCAAGAACCGGGCGAAGGCCATGCGGGTCCTGAAGGCCCGGATCGTCGAAGCTGAGCGCGAGAAGCGCGAGGGCGTGATCGCCGCGGAGCGCAAGAAGATGGTCGGCAGCGGGGACCGGTCCGAGAAGATCCGGACGTACAACTTCCCCCAATCGCGCATCACCGATCACCGCATCGGCTTCACGACCCATCAGCTCGTCGGGGTCCTCGACGGAAACCTGGACGAGCTCGTCGAGCCGCTCAGCGCGCACTTCCAGGCGGAGAGGCTCCGCGAGGAGATGG
>JBKJVY010000138.1:0-3052 GCA_046717185.1 Thermoanaerobaculia bacterium | reverse complement strand
GAACGCCGCAGGAATCGCAGAAGCTCTTACGGCAGATCGTACAGCGCATCAGACCGAACGAGAACTTCTGGCCGCAGACCCCGCAGCTGTCGGCCGAGCTCGACACGTCACGAGTATAGGCGCGCGGTGCGTCGCTCCTCGCCGAGCAGCCGTGCCGCCCGCCCGTGGTAGCATCCCCGGTCCTTTCCGAGGCGGTGTAGCTCAGTTGGTCAGAGCAAGCGGCTCATATCCGCTGTGTCCGGGGTTCAAATCCCTGCACCGCCACCATTTCACTGACGAACCCAGCGCCCTTGACATAGACCACTTTTAGTGGTCATATGACCACCTATGATGGTCGGTGTGTCCTCGCCCTTCGGCGGCCGTTCCCGAACCGAGGTGTTGCTGGCCCTTTGCCTGCTGCAGGAGAGCTACGCCCGCGAAATCGCACGGCTTCTCGATCGGCCCCTCTCCGGAGTCCAGAAGGCGCTGCGCGGTCTGGAAGACGACGGGCTCGTCGCGGGCGGGTCGCGAGGACGAACCCGCCTGTTTCGGCTCGCCCCGCGATACTTCGCGTACGAGGAGCTCAAACGCTACCTGGAACGTCTCGCGGAGGCGGAAGACGACCTGCGCAGACGGGTCGGCGAGCTTCGCCGGAGGCCGAGAAGGACCGGAAAACGGCTCTGACTCCAAGTGCGAAGTCGAGTCTCGCTACGGTCGCTCGAGCAGTTGCGGAAGCTCTCGAGAGGGCGGGTGTCCGAGCGGTTCTCACGGGAGGCGCCTGCGCGTCCATCCACACGGGCGGCATCTATCAGTCGGAAGACCTCGACTTCCTCATCCAATCCGCGCCATCGCAGTCGACGCTCGACGAGGCGATGTCGGGCATCGGATTCGAAAGACGAGAGGATCAGTACTTTCACAAGCGGACGCGCTTCTTCGTCGAGTTCCCAGCCGGACCTCTCGGCATCGGACGCGATCTGGGGATCAAACCGATCCGGATCCGGACGGCAAAGGGCTCGAGCATCCGTGCGCTTTCGGCAACCGATTCTTGTCGGGATCGGCTCGCCGGGTTCTACCACTGGGCCGATCGACAGAGCCTCGAGGCCGCAGTCGAGATCGCCCTCCGGCACCGGCTCAATATGAAGAAGATCCGGTCCTGGAGCGAGAGCGAAGGAGCATCGGAAGGGTTCACGACGTTCACGCGGGAGATCGAAAGGGCACGGAGACGGAACAGACACGGCCCCTCGACGTAACATGGGTCATGGACGAGGTGACTCCTGCGCTCGAGCGGGCGGCCGATGGCGGCCTCCTGCCGCGGGGCGCGTCGCTTCTCCTCGCCGTCTCGGGGGGCGCGGACTCGACGGCGCTCCTCTTCGGGGCGGCCAGGCTCGCGGCCGCGTACGAGTGGCGCCTCGCGGTCGCCCACGTGCACCACGGCTGGCGCGGCCGGGACGCGGACCGGGACCTCTCCTTCGTCGCGGACCACGCGCGACGGCTCGCGCTCCCCTTCCTCGTCCGTCGGCGCGACGCCCGGGCGGCGTCCCGCGCGCTCGGCCTCTCTCCGGAGGCGGGAGCCCGGCGAGTCCGCTACGAAGCGCTCCTCGAGATGGCTCGGGAGGCTGGCGCCTCCCGGATCGCGACCGCGCACCAGCGGGACGACCGGGTCGAGTCGTACCTCCTCGCGCGCGGCCGCAAGGGGGGTCTCGCGAGCCTCGGGGGTCCGCGCGAGATCCGCTCCGACGGAGTCGTCCGGCCGTTGTTGTCGGTTTCACGGAGCGAGATCGTCGCATTTCTCCGTGCGCGGGGCCTCGCCTGGCGGCGCGACCGGACGAACGGCGACCTCACGCTCGACCGAAACCGGCTCCGGCGTCGGCTCGACCCGGAGGATTCTGAGCCGCTCGCGCGACGGGTCGAGAGGCTCGCGCGGCTCCGGGAAGATCTGGAAGGGGAGTTCAACCGTGACCTGCGTCCGGCGATCGTGGTCGGCCGCAACATGGTCGTCGCCGACGCGAAGCTCCTCGAGCGCTCGGCCGCGGAGCTCGTGCGGCGCGCGATCTTCGAGTGCGCTCTCCCGTTCGCCGCCGACGGCAGGCCCCCGATGACCGGGAAGGAGCGGGAACAGATCATCCGGCTTCTCGCGGCGGGAGCCGACTTCCGTTTCGAGGCCGGCCGGCGAATCCGTTTTCGCCGGCGCGGAGCGAGATTCCACGTCCGACTCGCGCCGGAGGCGACAAGGGGCAAAAAGGGCAATAATCGGACCGTGAGGTCCGTTATTCTGGGCGATCGAAGGGAGTCATTCGGTTGAACGCAACTATCAAGAACCTGCTGCTGTGGATGGTCATCCTCGTGCTGATCATCCTCGCCTGGAACGTTTTCAAGACGGGCGCGACGACGGTCGACGAGATCAGCTTCTCGCAGTTCCTGGACTCCGTCGCTCAGGGGCACATTCAGAAGGTGTCGATCCGCGGCGAAGAGATCCGGGGGACGTACTCCCCCGCCGCAAGCAAGCGCGAGCCGCTCTTCAAGAGCTATGCAGCGAATTATCCGGACCTCGTCAAGGAGTTGCGGGCGCGCGGCGTCGAAATCGAGATCACGCCGCTCAAGGACTCAACCTTCGTGTCGGCGCTCGTCATGTACGGGCCACTCATCCTGCTCGTCGCGATCTGGTTCGTGATCATGCGGCAGATGCAGGCCGGCGGAAACAAGGCGATGTCGTTCGGCAAGTCGCGGGCGAAGCTTCTGACCCCGAACCAGAAGAAGGTCACGTTCAAGGACGTCGCCGGGGTCGAGGAGGCGAAGGTCGAGCTCCAGGAAATCATCGAGTTCCTGAAGGATCCGCAGAGGTTTCAGAAGCTCGGCGGCAAGATCCCCAAGGGCGTTCTGTTGATGGGCCCGCCGGGAACGGGCAAGACCCTCCTGGCGCGCTCGGTCGCCGGCGAGGCGAACGTCCCGTTCTTCACGATCTCCGGCTCCGACTTCGTCGAGATGTTCGTCGGGGTCGGGGCGTCCCGCGTCCGCGATCTCTTCGAGCAGGGGAAGAAGAACGCTCCGTGCATCATCTTCATCGACGAGATCG